>NZ_PDDL01000050.1:0-26465 GCF_020833785.1 Kocuria sp. CCUG 69068 | reverse complement strand
GGCCAGCGGGGTGCCGGGCAGCTGCCGGAGCACCACCACGTCCCGGACCGGGTCCTCCACGGGCGCCGGCACGGGCAGCCCGGCCGCGAGCAGCATCCGGTGCCGGGCGTGCAGCGCCGCGGCCCGGTCCCGCCGCAGCACCTTGAGGTAGCGCACCCGGGAGCCGTGGGCCGCCCGCAGCACCGCCCGCCGGGTGGGCCGGTAGGAGACCTCGGTGAGCTCCGCGGGCTCGGCGGAGCAGAAGACCTCCCGCCCCACGGCCTCGGGGGAGGACGCCCAGGCGAGCCCGGGCAGCCACGGGTCGTGCGGGTGCCGCCACGCCACGAGGTCCACGCCCTCGTGCCGGGTCCGCACCAGGTCCGGGGACGTGCCGGCGGGCGGGGACGTGTCGGCGGGCGGGGAGGCGGTGCTCACGCACACCACCTCGGCGGTCCGCCGTGCCCCGGCCAGGGCCACGACGTCGAAGACCCCGGTGACCCCGGCGCCCGGCCGGTGGTGGACGCGCCGCCGGGTCCAGCGCTGCACGGACAGCCCGGCCGGGGCCAGTGCAGCCGCCAGGACCGGGCCCATCCCGGTGCCCGAGAGCAGGGCCACGGCCTCCTGCTCCGGGCCCGCCACGGGGCTAGACCAGGTCCTCGGACAGCTCGAGCCAGCGCATCTCGAGCTCCTCGATCTCGTCCTGGACCGCGGTGAGCCGGGCGGTGATCTCGCCCAGGCCGGTGTAGTCGGACTGGTCGTGCGCCGCCATCTCGGCGTGCAGGGCGTCGACCCTGGCGGACAGCTTCTCCAGCTTCCGCTCGATCGCGCCCACCTCCTTCTGCGCGGTGCGGGCCTGCGCACCGGAGAGCTTGGGCCCGCCCTGCGCCGTCGTCGTCCCGTTCGAGGACCCCGCCCCCGTGGCCGCCAGCGGGTTCGAGGCATTCGCGGAGCCGGCGGCCGTGCCGGTGCGGGACTGGGAGGCGAGCTCCAGGTACTGCTCCACGCCGCGGGGCAGGTGCCGGAAGCGGCCGTCGATCACGGCGTACTGCTGGTCGGTGACCCGCTCCAGGAGATAGCGGTCGTGCGAGACCACCAGGAGGGTGCCCGGCCAGGTGTCGAGCAGGTCCTCCATCGCGGTGAGCATGTCGGTGTCGAGGTCGTTGGACGGCTCGTCGAGGATCAGCACGTTCGGCTCGTCGAGCAGGATCATCAGCAGCTGCAGCCGCCGCTTCTGCCCGCCGGAGAGGTCCTTGACCGGGGTGGCGAGCTGCTCGTTGGTGAAGCCGAGCCGCTCCAGCAGCTGGCCCGGCGTCATCTCCTTGCCGTCGGCCAGGTAGGTGGTGCGCTTCGAGGCGACCACGTCCGAGACCCGGTCCTCGGCCACGTCCTCCAGCTCGGACAGCTGCTGGGTGAGGGTCGCGATCTTCACGGTCTTCCCGCGCTTCACCCGCCCGCTCGTGGGCTGCACCTCGCCGGTGACCAGGCCCAGCAGCGTGGACTTGCCCGCGCCGTTGACGCCCAGGATGCCCGTGCGCTCACCGGGGGCGATCAGCCACGTGACGTCCCGGAGCACCTCCCGCGGGCCGTCGTCCTCGGTGGGGTAGGAGACGGAGACCTTCTCGAGGTCCACCACGTCCTTGCCCAGCCGGGAGACCGCCAGCTGGGACAGGGCCACGGTGTCGCGCGGCGGCGGGACGTCGTTGATCAGCTGGTTCGCGGCCTCGATCCGGAACTTGGGCTTGGCCGTGCGGGCGGGCGCGCCGCGGCGCAGCCACGCCAGCTCCTTCTTCATGAGGTTCTGCCGCTTCGACTCGATCGTGGAGGCCTGCCGGTCCCGCTCCACGCGCTGCAGGACGTACGCCGCGTAGCCGCCCTCGAAGGGCTCCACCATCCGGTCGTGCACCTCCCAGGTGTCGGTGCACACGGCGTCCAGGAACCACCGGTCGTGGGTGACCACGGCCAGGCCGCCCTGGTTCTTCGGCCAGCGGTTGTTCAGGTGGCGGGCCAGCCAGGTGATGCCGTCCACGTCCAGGTGGTTGGTGGGCTCGTCCAGGAAGATGACGTCCCAGTCGGCGGCCAGCAGCGCGGCGAGCGCCACGCGGCGCTTCTGCCCGCCGGAGAGCTCGCCGAGCTTCGCGTCCCAGTCCAGGTCCTTGACCAGCCCCGAGACCACGTCCCGCACCTTCGCGTCCCCGGCCCACTCGTGCTCCTCGCGGTCCCCGACGACGGCGTGCCCCACGGTCAGCTCCGGGTCCAGCACGTCGGCCTGGTCGAGCATGCCCACGCGCACGCCCGAGCGCACGGTCACGCGGCCCCCGTCCGGCTTCAGCCGTCCGGCGAGCAGCTTCATGAGCGTGGACTTGCCGTCGCCGTTGCGGCCCACGATGCCGATCCGGTCGCCCTCGTCGATGCCGAGACTGACGGCGTCGAAGACCGTCTTGGTGGGGAATTCCAGGTGCAGGTTCTCGCCGCCGAGTAGATGTGCCACCCGTCAAGGGTACTCGCGCCCCGCCCCGCCGAGTCCCCCCTCTCTGGCCCCTTGCCCCGTCGAGTCCCCCATCTCGTCGCAATCCCCCCAACAGGATCGGGGGGATTTGCGAGGACATGGGGGGCTCGGCGGAATGAGGGGGCGGAGATGGGGGGCTCGGCGGAATGGGGCAGGCGGAAATGGGGGCGGGGGAGGCACATGAGCGGACAGGAATTTCTCAGCGGCGGCTCAAGCTCGGGTGAGAGCATGGAGTGCATGGAGCAGAATCCGACGGAGCGATCCTCCGCGTCCCCGAGCACCCGTCCGCTGGGCACCAGGCTGGACGGGATCACGGACCTGGAGACCGCCGTCCGTGCCGTGACGGCGCACCCCGGACCCGTGGAGATCCCGGCGGGCCCCGGTCAGCTGGTCGGGCGCCACCTCGGCTCGGTGCCGCAGCGGCAGGTCGGGGAGGCGCTGCGCGGAGCCGGCGCCGACCCGCTGATGATGCGGGCGGACATCTCGATCGACGAGGACATCCCGGACGAGGGCGTCATCGCGGTCCTGGACGACCACCTCTCGCTGGCCGCCGGCGTGGGCGCCGAGTACCTCGTGGTGCCCCGGGCCGGGATGGGCGGGCGGGGGCGCAGCGAGGAGCGGATCTTCTCGATGCTGGCCGCCCTCGACGAGGCGGCCTCGGCCCACCAGGTGCACCTGCTCCTCGAGACGGAGGGCGCCACCGCGGACGAGGTGGAGCTGGTCGAGTACCTGGAGCGCGCCCGGGAGGCGGGGACCCTGGACGTGGACCCGCACTACGTGGCGTCGGTGGCCTGGAACGTGGCCGCGTCCTCCGCGGCGGGGGAGGGCCCGGCCGCCGCGTTCGAGCGGATGCGGCCCCTGCTGGACCGTGCGCCGCTGATCGTCTGCGGGGTGGACGAGGACACCGTGGAGGACCTGTTCGCCGCCGTCCCGGAGCTGCGGGAGGCCGCCGCCACGGCCCGGATCATCGTGATCCTGGGGCGCCCGGGAGCGGCGGGGGCCTGACCCCCGAGTGGTAGGGTGACTGCCTGTGCACTGCGTGCACCACTGCCGTTCCACGGCGGTGCTCCGCCTTGGTGTAATCGGCAGCACCCCGGCCTTTGGAGCCGTGGAGTCTAGGTTCGAGTCCTAGAGGCGGAACGTCCGCATCCCGCCCGAGAGCCCGGAAGCTCGAGATCCCCAGAGCCGAAGAGCCCACAAGCTAGTGAGACGGAACAGAGCCGGAGCCGGTGAGCCCACCGGCTCCTCTCTCAGATCGACGACCGAGGAGCTGCATCCCGCCGTGAGCACCCCCCAGACCCCTGCACATCGTCCGGGGGCGGCCGTCGGGCCCGCCGCCGTCATCGTCCTGGCCGCCGGCAAGGGCACACGCATGAAGTCCAAGACCCCCAAGATCCTGCACCGGATCGGGGGTCGTTCCATGGTCGGGCACTGCCTGGTGGCCGCCCGGAGCCTGCACCCGCGCCGGCTGGCCGCCGTGGTGCGCTTCGAGCGGGACCTGGTGGCCCCGCACGTCCTCGAGCAGGACCCCGAGGCGATCGTCGTGGACCAGGACGAGGTGCCCGGCACGGGCCGCGCCGTCCAGGTGGCGGTGGAGACGCTCGACGCCCAGGAGCGGCTGGCCGGCACCGTGGTGGTCACCTACGGCGACGTCCCGCTGCTGACCCCGGAGGTCCTGCAGCGGCTGGTCGCCCACCACGAGGAGCGCCGCAACGCGGTGACGGTGCTGACCGCGGACCATGAGCAGCCCGGCGGCTACGGCCGGATCCTGCGGGACGCCGACGGCTCGTTCCGCGAGATCAAGGAGGCCAAGGACGCCACCGAGGCCGAGCTCGCGGTCGCCGAGATCAACTCCGGCATCTTCGCCTTCGACGCCGACGTGCTGCGCGACAGCCTCGCGAAGGTCACCTCGGACAACGCGCAGGGCGAGATGTACCTGACCGACGTCCCGCTTCTGGCCCGCGAGGCCGGCCACGCGGTGGACGCGCTGAAGATCGAGGACCGCTGGGAGGTCGAGGGCGCCAACGACCGCGTGCAGCTCGCCCAGCTCGGCGCCCACCTCAACCGCCGGATCCTCGAGGCGCACATGCGCAACGGCGTGACGGTCGTGGACCCCGCCAGCACCTGGATCGACGTGCAGGTGCGGATCGCCGCGGACGCCACGATCCTGCCGGGCACCCAGCTGCACGGGGGCACGCGGGTGGGCGAGGACGCCGTCGTCGGCCCGGACACCACCCTCACGGACGTGGAGGTCGGCCCGGGCGCCCACGTGGTGCGCACACACGGCTCCGGCTCCGTGATCGGCCCCCGGGCCAGCGTGGGCCCCTTCGCCTACCTGCGCCCCGGCACGGTGCTCGCGGACGAGGGCAAGATCGGCACGTTCGTGGAGACCAAGAACTCCCGGATCGGCACCGGCTCGAAGGTCCCGCACCTGTCCTACGTGGGGGACGCCACCATCGGCGAGCACTCCAACATCGGGGCGGCCTCCGTGTTCGTCAACTACGACGGCGTGCGCAAGCACCGCACCGTGATCGGCGACCACGTCCGGATGGGCTCCGACAACATGTACGTGGCGCCCGTGCAGGTCGGGGACGGCGCATACTCCGGGGCGGGCACCACGATCCGCAAGGACGTGCCGCCGGGGGCCCTGGCCCTCACCGAGGGCGCGCAGCGGGTCGTCGAGAACTGGGTCGTGGAGCACCGTCCCGGCACCGCCGCGGCCGAGGCCGCGTCCCGGGCCCTGGGCAACGGCGCCGCGACCGCGGCCGGGACCGTTCCGTCCGGGACCACCGAGCACTCCACGGCAGGGACCGGCGCCGGCACCACGGCGCACGGCGCGGCCGGGGACACCACCGAGGAAAGCGAGTAGCAATGACCACTGCCATCACCAACGAGGGCGCCAAGCAGCTGGTCCTGGTCTCGGGACGGGCCCACCCCGAACTCGCCGAGCGCATCGCCACGGAGCTGGGCACGGAGCTGATCCCCACGGACGCCTACGACTTCGCCAACGGCGAGACCTACGTGCGGTTCGGGGAGTCGGTGCGCGGCACGGACGCCTTCCTCATCCAGTCCCACCCGGCCCCGATCAACCAGTGGATCATGGAGCAGCTGCTCATGATCGACTCGCTCAAACGGGCCTCCGCGAAGTCGATCACCGTGGTGTCCCCGTTCTACCCCTATGCCCGGCAGGACAAGAAGCACCGCGGCCGCGAGCCCATCTCGGCCCGCCTCATCTCGGACCTGTACAAGACCGCCGGCGCGGACCGGCTGATGTCCGTGGACCTGCACACCGCGCAGATCCAGGGCTTCTTCGACGGCCCGGTCGACCACCTGATGGCCATCCCGCTGCTGGCGGAGCACGTGCGCTCCGTCGTCGACGTCGAGAACGTCACCGTGGTCTCCCCGGACACCGGGCGCGTGCGCGTGGCGGAGCAGTGGACCGAGCTGCTGGGCGGCTGCCCGCTCGCGTTCGTGCACAAGACCCGCGACATCACCCGGCCGAACCAGGCCACCTCGAAGGAGGTCGTGGGGCAGATCGAGGGCCGCACCTGCGTGCTGATCGACGACATGATCGACACGGGCGGGACGATCTCCGGCGCCGTGCAGGTACTGCGCGAGCGCGGGGCCAAGGACGTCATCATCGCCGCGACCCACGCCGTGTTCTCCGACCCCGCCGTGGAGCGGCTGTCCACGTGCGGCGCCCTCGAGGTGGTCGTCACGGACACCCTGCCCGTGCCCCCGGAGCACCAGTTCGAGAACCTCACGGTCCTCTCGATCGCCCCGCTCATCGCGCGCGCCATCCAGGAGGTCTTCGAGGACGGCTCCGTGACCAGCCTGTTCGACGGCAGGTCCTGACCCGCTCCCGGGAACGGTCGACGACGACGACGCAGCCCCTCGCCACCCGGCGGGGGGCTGCTCCGCCACCGGGGCCCCCACTGCTGAGCCCCTGCAGCGGGGCCCGGCACCGCAGGAACCACCGTCCCGGGCGGCACCGTCCGGGGAACTTTCGCGCCGACAAGGACAGCCCGCACCCCATGACCCGACGACGACACCGCCTCCTCGGCCCGCTGCTGCTGTGCGGCGCCGCCGGGCTGGTCCTCACCGGCTGCGGCCCCGACCTGCGCGAGCCCTGGTCCGGAGGCTACGTCAACACCACGTCCTATCCGTACTTCGACTTCGGGGCGGAGACCGCGGGGCAGTCCCGCACGGTGCTGGGGTTCGTGGTGGCCGATCCCGAGGACCCCTGCACGCCCTCGTGGGGCGGCTACTACGGGCTGGACGAGGCGGAGGACGTGCTGTGGATGGAGGAGCAGATCGCGTCCCTCCGGGAGCAGGGCGGGGAGGTGGCGATCTCCTTCGGCGGCGCCGCCGGGGCCGAGCTGGCCACCGTGTGCACCGACCCGGACCGGCTGCTCGCGGCGTACCGGACGGTGCTCGAGCGCTACGACGTGGGCATCGCGGACTTCGACATCGAGCTGGACGACCTCGAGGACCGGGAGGCCAACCGCCGGCGGGCCGAGGTGCTGGTGCGCCTGCAGGAGGAGCGGGACGAGCCGCTGGAGGTGTGGGCCACGCTGCCGGTGGCCCCGCACGGTCTGGACCAGGACCCGGTGGAGGTCGTGGCACAGCTGCTCGCGGCGGAGGTGGACCTCGCCGGGGTCAACCTCATGACCATGAACTACAGCGAGAGCAAGCCCGCGGGGCAGTCGATGGCGGCGGCCTCGGAGGAGGCGGCCCGCTCGGCGCACGGCCAGCTCACCGCGCTGTGGGAGGCAGCCGGCCAGGACCTCTCCGCCGAGGAGGTGTGGAACCGGATCGGGCTCACCCCGATGATCGGGGTCAACGACGTCCCCGGGGAGGTCCTGGACCTGGACGCGGCGGCCGAGCTCGCTGGGTTCGCCCGGGAGCAGGGCGCGGGGCGGCTCTCCTACTGGTCGGTCAACCGGGACCGGCCGTGCACCGCGCAGGACGGGGACCCTGCGGAGGCCAACGACTTCTGCAGCGGCCTCGACGAGGAGGCCGGGGAGTTCACCCGGGTCCTCCTCGAGGGCTTCGCGGGCTGAGCGCCGCCGGCTCCCGCACGGAGCGGGGGTAGAGCCAGGATCGGCCGGGGAAGCCGGTGCCGGCGGCTCCTTGTCCCGCGGTTCCCTGTCCCGCGGCGGTGGCAGCAGCGGGGCCAGGAACAGGGGCAGGCATGGGAGCGGTGGCGGGGGTGGCAGCGGGCCGGACCGGCCACAGCCGCGGCCGCCGTCCCGCGGCGAGGTCCTCCGCCCAGCCCACCGCGAGCACGACGACGGCGAGCAGCGGCCAGACCAGCAGGAAGGACAGCCACGGGCTCGCCAGCAGCCCGGGCACGGCCGTGGCCAGGACATCGCTCTCCCACAGCACGTCGACGAGCAGCACGGTGCCGACCAGCAGAAGGTTGTGCCACAGGTACACGGTCATCGCCCGGGAGTTGAGCAGGGTCACGGCCCCGTCCAGGAACCGCAGCGGCCGGGGCAGATCCCGCCAGGCAGGGGAGACGCGCAGCAGCACGGCGCAGAAGCCGAACGACCACAGGGCCTGGGCGAACGGGATCTCGTTGAGGTCCCACCCCGCCTCGCCGCGGTGCCCGGCGGCCCAGCACAGGCCCAGCCCCATCACCGCGGGCCCGGCCGCGAGGACGGCGCCGCGGGGGATGCGGCGCAGCATGCCGCTCTGGTGGGCGAAGCCCAGGATCCAGCAGGAGCCGTAGGTCGCGAGGTCCGTCACCGGGGCGTCCGCCCAGGAGGGCAGCGGCACGAGCCCGAGGGCGAGCAGGCCGCTCAAGGCCAGTGGGGCGAGCAGCACCGGCCAGGGCCGGGCTCGGAACGCCCGCAGCAGCACGGGGGAGAGGAGCAGGAACCAGAAGTAGGTCCGGACGTACCAGAGGATCTCCCCGGCCTGCACCGGCCAGGTGGGATCCACGGCCCCGGACCCGGCGCTCTCAGGGAGGACCGGATCCCCGACCGGGAGGCACCACAGGAGCACCTGCCCCCAGGACGCGTCGGCCCCGGGGGACCAGCCCTGCCCCACGAGCAGCGCCAGGACCGTGGCGGCGTAGACCCACAGCGGCACCAGCACCCGGCGGGCCCGGGAGACGAGGACCGTGCCCGCGGGCCGGCGCAGGGACCGGGCCATCAGGAACCCGGCCAGGGCGAACATCACGCCCATGGCGGGGAACACCAGGCTGAAGACGGCGCCGGCGAACGTGTGGTAGGCGACGACGCGGACCAGCGCGATCGACCGCAGCAGGTCGAGGTACCGGTCCCGGCCGGGCTCAGACCCGCTCACCGCGCCGGCCCTCCTGCCACGGGGCCACGGAGGCCGCGGGGGCCGCGGAGCCGGCGGGCTCCGCCGCGGGGGCCAGGTCGATGACGCTGTTCGTGCGCTCGGGCTTGTACCAGCCGATCATCCGACCCCGCAGCGCCTGGAGCAGGGAGGCGTAGAGGAGGTAGGCGCGCAGGGGCTCGTAGATGATCCGGTAGACGGGCACCACCAGCAGGTGGGTCCAGGACTCGCCGACCATGCGGATGGCGAGCACGCAGATCACGGCGTGGATGGCCAGGACGAAGGCGGCGAAGGCGGCGATGGGCTGCCAGTTGCCGGCGGCCAGGTTGATCCCGGCCATGAGCACGGTCAGCGGCAGGAAGACCAGCGGGACGAGGGTGGCGAGCAGGGTGTAGGGCAGGGCCACCATCCCGAGGAACCCGTAGCGGGGGCGGAAGAGCATCCCGGCGTGCTTCCACAGGGCCTGGAGGTTGCCGTAGGTCCAGCGCAGCCGCTGCTTGGCCAGGCCGCGCACGGTCATGGGGGCCTCGGTCCACGCCACGGCACGGTTCTCCTGCACCACGGCCCAACCCAGCTTCTGCAGGGTCATGGTGAGGTCGGCGTCCTCGGCGAGGGTGTCGTGGGAGTAGCCCCCGGCGGCCTGGAGGGCCTCCTTGCGCCAGGCGGCGCACGCCCCGGGGACGATGGAGATCGCCCCGGCCACGCCCTCGCCCATGCGGGTGACGCAGATCCCGGAGATGTACTCCAGGGACTGCCACATGGTCAGCAGTCCGGTGCGGTTGCCGACCTTCACGTGCCCGGCCACGGCTCCGACGGGGCGCTTGGCGTCCTGGGCGTAGAAGTGACGGGCGAACATCCGGACGGTCTGGGGCTCGAAGAGGGTGTCCCCGTCGAGGGTCACCACGATCTCGCCCCGGGCGGCCATGATCCCGTGGTTGGAGGCGATGGACTTCCCGCCGTTGGGCTGGGTGATGACCGTCAGCGCCGGCCAGGACGCGGCGTGCTCGCGCATGATCGCCAGGGTGCGGTCGGTGGAGCCGTCGTCCACGGCGATGACCTCGAGGTTCGGGTAGTCGCTGGCGCGCAGGGCGGCCAGGGTGCGGGCGATGACGGGCTCCTCGTTGAACACCGGCAGGATGACCGAAACCAGGGGCAGCCGGTCCTCGGGGAGCTCCGGCCAGGCCCGGCGGGTCTGGCGGCGGTGGCCGATCAGGGCCAGCACCACGTAGAGGGCGGACATGAGGGTCAGAGACCCGATGCCGAACCAGAACAGCCACGTCATGACCACGTCCGGGGCCACGGTCAGTCCGGCCACGGCCAGGGCGGTGGCGTCGTCGGCGAGCACGGGCTCGGTGTCCGCCGCCGGCAGGTAGCCCTCGGGGACGATGGGGGCCAGCGTCGAGAAGGTGTAGCCCTGCGCCTTGGCCTCGGTGATCAGCTCCTTGAGGGCGGCCACGGTGGCGGTGCGGTCCCCGCCGCCGTCGTGCATCAGCACGATGTGGCCCTCGCCGTCGAGCGCGGGCAGGTCCACGGTCTCCCCGGGCGCGGCCTCCCAGTCGTGGGTGTCGTAGTCGAAGTCCACGTGCAGGTAGCCCAGCTGCTGGGCCTCGAGGATGGGCAGGGCCTTGTTGTCCGGGTCGCCGGTGGGCAGGCGGAACAGGTGGGTCGCGTAGCTGCCGACCGAGCGCATGGCGCGGTCGGTGCCGATCAGCTCCTCGCGGTTGCGCAGGTCGTCGTCCCAGGCGGTGGTGTGGGTCATGGTGTGGTTGCCCACCATGTGCCCCTCCCGGACGATCCGGCGGAAGAGCTCCGGCTGCCCGACCACGTTGGTGCCCACGCTGAAGAACGTGGCGGGCACGCCCTCGGCCGAGAGCACGTCGAGGATCTCACCGGTGTAGGTGGCGTCGGGGCCGTCGTCGAAGGTCAGCATGAGCTGCTTCTCCGGCAGCTCACCGAAGCGCTCCATGACGTAGGGGCTGTCCCCCACGAGCTCCCGCTCCTCGTCGGTGAGCACCCGGAACACGTCCTCGCTGAACGGGCTGCGCAGCACCGTCCCGGCCTCCGTCTCCTCGACGAGCCCGATCCGGCTGAACGGGTTGGACGCGTCCCCGAGCAGCGGGATGTTCTCCTGGTCCCCGGTGGCGATCAGCTCCCGCGGATAGCCGTTCTCCTGGTGCAGCGGCCGCTCCCAGGGCTGGGCGAGCGCCTGCGGGACGATCCAGGACACGGCGCCGGCCGCGAGGGCCAGGAGCACCACGAGGGTGGCGAGGATGCGGTACCAGCGCTTGCCGCTGGGGTCGAAGAACACCGGCGGCGCGGCGCTGCTGCCGGTCCGCTCCGCGCGTCGGCGGTGCGGTGGTCGTCGGTCGTTGTCGGATGCTGCCACGGCGTGCTCGTTCCCCCGGTCGGCGGTCCGTCCCCTCGACGGACCGGCCGGCACATCCCCCCGGACGGGCCGACCGGGCCAGCCTGCCAAGCCGCGACCCGTCTGTCACAAGTGCAAACAGGTTGCACAGGCAGCACATCTCATCGCTGTGCATGCAAGTGCGAGTGCAAACGACTGCCATCGCGGCACCTGAAGTTACGGGGTGGTACTTAATGAACGGGAACATCCGCCGATCGGGGGACGGGCGCGGCCGGACTCGTCCCCCCAAGTGGTGACACGGGAATCCACACATTCACAGATTCGCAACAGGAAACACAGCTCGATTCCGTCCTGCCTGTGAAGCGCACCACATCCTGACGTGGCCGGATGTGATCGCCCGCCCTCGTGCGGGGGACAACCGCGGCGAGCCGGTGCCCGGCCCCCGCTCGGGGGACACCGGCACCGGGACCGGGGACAAGAACGCCGGCCGGGGACGGCAGAACGCCCGGCCGGAGAACCGGCCGGGCGTTCAGCGGGTGGCGAGGGGTCAGCGGGTGACCCAGGTCCGCTTCGTGATCGAGGACCAGTGCACGGTGTAGCCGTTCGAGAACCGCTGGCGCACCTCGGAGCCATACCGGTACTCGTCGGTGCTCGGGTAGCCGTAGCCCCGCTCGTAGCCGGCGGACTTCCAGCGCTGGCCGATCGCGCTGTTCTCCTTCACGGCCTTCGCACCGGTCCGGGGGCTCCAGAGGACCTTGTGCACGGTGGCCCCGCTGCGGAACACCTGGTAGGCGCCGCCGCCGGTGAGTCCGCCGCGCTCCGGGCTGCTGGGGTAGCCGTAGCCGCGCTCGTGCCCGGCGGCGGCGAACTTCTGGCCGATGGCGCTGTTGAAGCGCACCGGCCAGGCGCCGGTGGGGGCGCTCCAGTAGAAGGTGGTGCTCCTGGCGAAGCTCTGCAGGGCGCCGCCGCCCACCAGGCCGCCGCGCTCGTTCATGGTGGGGGCGCCGAACACGGCGGCCCCGCCCAGCGCGCGGTACTGGTTGCCGATCCCGCCGCGCACCGTGTACCCGGCGGAGGTGATCGGGGCGGTGGGGGGCTTGGGCGCCGCGACCGTGCCCACCGTGGAGCGGGTGTCCGCGGGGGCCTGGCCGGCGGCGTAGCCGTAGGAGTTCACGGTGCCGACCAGCTTCCAGCCCTGCTTGTTCCCGGACAGCTGCCCGTCCACGTAGGTCAGGCCGATGCCGATGACCGTCATCCTCGGGTCGGTCAGCACCTTGTTGTGCGCCTTCGAGCCCTTCCACCAGTTCATGAGCTCGGTGACGGTGCCCTGCCAGGACACGGAGTGGATCTCGCCGACGGCGTTCCAGTTCCCGGCGCGCTCGTCCTTCCAGAAGTCGTCGGTGTGGTCGATGACCTCCTCGCGGACCAGGCGGGTGGACTGCTCCTGGCCGATCTTGGAGAGCGTGGCCGAGTACTTGACCGGGGCGAGGCCCTTGGCCTTGCGGTGGGCGTTGATCAGGTCCAGCAGCCGCTGGGTGTCGGCCGAGCGGGTGCTCGTGGAGACGTTGACGATGTCCGAGGTCGCCGCGGCGGCGGGGGCCGCCGCGAGCATCCCGGTGGCGGGGACCGCCAGGGCGAGGGCCGCCGCGGTGAGCGCCAGGCGGCCGGTGGTGCGGGGGCGCGCGGGGGCGCGGTGCTTGGCGGTGTTCATCGGGTGGCCCAGGTCCTCTTCGTGGTGGTGGAGTAGTGCACGGTGAAGTTCTTGGAGAACTTCTGGCGGACCTCGGTGCCGTAGCGGTACTCGCCGGTGGTCGGGTAGCCGTAGCCGCGCTCGGAGCCTGCGGCCTTCCACTCCCGGCCGATCGCGCTGTTCTCCTTCACGGCGTGGGCGCCGGAGGCGGAGCTCCAGAGGATCTTGTGGACGTCGTTGCCGCGCCGGAACAGCTGGTAGGAGCCGCCGTTGACCAGGCCGCCGATCTCGGGGGTGGAGGGGTAGCCGTAGCCGCGCTCGTAGCCGGCTCGCTTCCACGCCGCGCCGATCCCGCTGGTCTCCCGGACGGGCTGGGCGCCGGTGGCCGGGCTCCACAGGACCTTGTTCACGGCGCCGCCGCTGCGGAACACCTGGTAGGCGCCGCCGCCGGTGAGGCCCGTGATCTCGCGGGTGGACGGGTAGCCGAAGCCGTTCTCGTAGCGGTTGGCCGTGAACTTCCGGCCGATGGCGCCGTTGAAGTTCACGGGCCACGCCCCGGTGGGGGAGCTCCAGTAGAAGGTGGAGTTCTTGGAGAACCGCTGGTACACGCCGCCGTTGACCAGGCCGCCGCGCTCGTTCATGGTCGGGGTGCCGAAGACGGAGGATCCGCCGAGGGCCCGGTACTGGTTGCCGATGCCGCCCTTGACCACGTATCCGGCGGGGGACACCTGGGTGGGGGTCCCGGTCGGGGTGCCGGCCGGTGCCCGGCCGCCCATCGGCTTGTAGTAGCGGTTGCGCACCAGGTCCTGGAGCTGCGCGGTGCTGCCGCGGAAGACGTTGGCGTCGATCCGCTCGGTGAACCCGGCGTCGGTGTACTGCCAGAAGTCGTAGGTGGACCAGGCGCTGGGCACCCGGGGGGCCGTGGTCTCGTAGGCGGCGATGTGCAGGGGGTGGTCGTTGAACGCACTGGTGTTGCCGGTGCAGTCCTGCCACCAGTAGTAGTTCGTGTAGATGGCCGGCACGCGCCCGGTGCGGGCCTTGTACCGGTTGGAGAAGTCGCGGATCCAGCTGACCATCTCGGACTGGCTGAAGCCGTAGCACTGGTTGCCGTACAGGGAGGGGTACGGGTTGTTCTCGACGTCGAGCAGGCCGGGCAGGGTCCGGCCGTCCGCGGACCAGCCGCCGCCGTTGTTGATGAAGTAGTCCGCCTGCTTCGCGCCCGAGGAGTCCCGGGTGGGGATCGCGAAGTGGTACCCGCCGCGGTGCATGCCCACGGCGCCCGCGCCGGCGTACTGCTGCTGGAACAGGCTGTTGCGGATGCTGTCGCCCTCGGAGGTCTTGACGTAGGCGAAGCGCGAGCCCTGGTTCCACAGGCTCGACCAGTTCAAGGACGGCTGCCAGTTGGAGACGTCGGTGCCCTTGATGCCGCTGGGGGCCCAGGACGCGGCGGCGCCGAGGGACTCGGCCGACGCGACCCCCGCGACGGCCTCCTCCGCGGTGTCGCCGTCCGCCGCGCCGGCAGCGGCGCCGGCGTCGTCGTCGGTGTCCGTGGCGCCGGAGAGCTCCTCGGCGGTGCGGGCGGAGGACGCGGCCATCTGCTCGAAGTGGTTCTCGGACTTGGCCCACTGGCCCATCACGGCGCCGCCGTGGGGGTCGCCCGCGGCCGGCTGCGTGCCGGCGCGCGCCGGGTCGGGGAGGACGGCCTCGCCGGTGGTCGCGTCCACCAGGGTGGAGACGATCTCGCCGTCGGACTCCACGACCTTGGAGACCAGGTTGCCCTGCCGCTCCTCGGAGAGGGTGGTCGATCGGGTGGTGGCGGCCTCTTCCAGGGCTGCTACCGGGGTCAGTGTGGTGATGGCCAGCACCGCCGCCGTGAGGGCGGCAGGCAGCGTCAGTCGGGGGGGTGCTTTCACGCTGGAACGCCTAACTCGCATGGATCGTTGGGGGAACGACTCGTGCAAGGCCATCGGGATGGGGGGAAGATCCTCAGAGCCACGACGAGTATAAAGGCGCGTTTGCATAAATAATCAATAACGATGGGCCGTGTTACGCACCCGTACATCTCTGGCCGTAGTGATTCTGTCCGCTGGGTGCGTTGCGGGGGAGGCGTGCCGGGGAACGACGACGACGGGACCCGGCGCGGCGCGGGTCCCGTCGGCGGCGCGATCCCGGTGGTCGGGTGAAGACCCAGCTCAGGACCCGGTGCCGGATACGATGAACCGGACTCGACCCCCCCAGAGGAGAACCATGGCCCCCACGCGCATCCTGACGGTCTGCACGGGCAACGTGTGCCGCTCGCCCATGGCGGCGGTCGAGCTCGACCACGGCCTCAACGAGATCTCGCCCGGCGGCTTCGAGGTGACGAGCGCCGGGATGCACGCGCTGGTGGACGAGGGCTTCGAGCAGCGGGTGGGCAGGCTGGCCCAGGACCGCGGCCTGGAGGCCGCCGCCGCGCACCGGGCCCGGCAGGTCACCCCGGACGTGCTGAAGGACATCGACCTGGTGCTCGTGATGGCCCGGGAGCACACCCAGCCGGTGCTCCAGCAGTCACCGCGGCTGCTGAAGAAGGTCTTCACCCTGCGGGAGTTCGCCCGGATCCTGCAGTACCTCTCCACCGACCCGGAGCTCGACCGCGCGGTGCCGTCCGACCGTGCCGAGCGCTGGGCCTGGCTGGTCCAGCAGGCGCCGCGGCTGCGGCAGCGGGTGCCGGTGCGCCACCCCGAGCGCAACGACGTGATCGACCCCTACCGCCAGGAGGACGCTGTGCTCCAGCAGATGGCGGACGAGTTGTTCGAGGCCACGGACGCGATCCTCGCCTTCGAACGCCGCTACGCGGAGCCCGCGCCGGTGGCAGAGTAGTACTGCGTCAGGTGTGTTTTGCGCGGGTGCCTGTTCCACCCGGGTGGGGCGCCTTGTGGGGCGGGGAGTCCTGCACCGACCGCGCGGACGTTCAGTCCTGACCGAACCTCTGCTGGGCCGCTTGGCGCGTCGTGTCGAGAGCGGAACCGATCAAGGCCCAGGAGTCGCCGGCCGCACGGGCGGCCTTCACCGCCTCCCGCAGTTCGTTCTCCGCCTCGGTGATGTGCTGCCGAGCGGCCAGGATGCGCCGGAAGTGCACGGCGTCACGAGCGGGGTGCGACGACACGTCGAGCTCGTCCAGTCCTGTGCGGTCGTGCGCGGTTGCGATATCCATGGAATTCCACCTCATCTCAAATAGTCGTAGAACTTCGGTCTGAGCAGATCGGCGTGGATGATCCTCGTCGGTTCTCCGGCTGGTACGGCGACCAGCTCGAGGAGCCTGCCGTGTTGGTCGGGCCCGATGACCAGGAGGCGGTCTTCGCCCTGGTACTCGTACTCGACCAGACGGATCGCATTTACCCACGCGTGCTCGATGTCGGCGTCGTCGATGCCGTGCTTCCGCGCGGATCCCCGAACCTCCATTTCTCCAATGTGCCGGACCGCCCCGGGCGTGTCAAGATGAAATTGACGCCAACCGCCATGGTGGGCGCGCTCCGCCGCCGCGGGCTGGTGACGAGAAGGACGAACGGGCACGTCACACGCCTGTTCGCTGCTTGACCGATGACCGGGACCGGTTCCTTAATGGAGCTCAGGTCGGCCACGCCTGCGAGGAGAACCCGTTCCCGGTCCCGTGGACGATGACCGGGTGCTGCACTGATCATTCGCGAGGAGTTCCTGATGGCCGCTGACCGAGCACCCCCGGAGGACTTCCACGCGCTGTACGACGCCGGCGTCCGGAACGCCCGTGGCACCGCGCCGCCGGCTGCTCCGGCTCCTGGGTCGCCGGGCCACCTCCGAATGGACGCGCAGCTCGGCGACCTGGAGGTGGACTACGACCAGGCGACCGCGCTGCCGAACCGCATCGCACGGCGGGCCCCGGCCGCCGGGCTGTCGGGGGAGGCGGGCGCATCGCCGGAGGAGACCGTCCAGCGCTTCGTCACCGAGCACGGCGACCTGTGGCGGCTGTCCGAGGCGGACGCGCAGGGCGTCACCATCGTGTCGGTGAGCGGACGGGGGCTGCGCACGGTGCAGCTCGTGCAGCGGGCCGACGGCCTGGAGGTCTTCAACTCCGAGGCGACGGCGGCCATCGGACCGGACGGCGACGTGATCTCCGTGGCCGGCCAGTTCTTTCCCGGCGCCGCGCAGGCGGCCGGTGCCCGCGCGGCCAGCACCACCACCGGCGTCACCACGGCGGAGGAGGCGATCGCGGTGGCGGCGTTCGACCTGACCGGGGTCGAGTACCCCGCCACGGCCTTCACCGGGACGAGCACGGCGAGCGCGGCGAGCGCCGAGGACGCCGGGGGTACTGAGACCGGCGACACCGCCGGTGGCGGCTACCGGTTCTACCGCTTCACCGAACCGGCCGGCGCCGAGCCGACCGACACCGAATCGGCTGGCACCGAACTGGCCGGCGCCGGGCGGCCGGCGTTCGAGCGGGAGGTCCGGGTGAAGGACGTGCTGTTCCCGCTGGGGGAGGAGCAGTTCACCCCCGGCTACTACCTGGAGCTGTGGATCGAGGGGTTCCCGGCGTTCAGCTATGTGATCGACGCGCTCGGGGAGCCGGAGGTGCTGTTCCGGAAGAACCTGCGGGCGGACGCCGCCTTCACCTACCGGGTGTTCAACACGGGGGACGCGCTGTTCCGCCCCGAGGACGGACCGGCGCCCGGGTCGCCGCACCCGACCGGGCGCCCGGACGGGTTCCAGGCCGCCACCGTCCCCGACCGGCTGGTCACGCTCGAGAGCCTGCTCCCGGGCGCCCCGTGGCTGCCGGAGGGCGCCACGACCACGCGCGGCAACAACTGCATCGCCTACGCGGACGTCCGGGCCCCGGACGGGAGCAGCTCCGGCGACGTGGACGGCCGGGCCACCGGTTCGCGCACCTTCGACCACGCCTACGACCACGCCCGGCCCGCGAGCGACCCCACCAACCTGCAGGCCAGTCTCGTCGGGATGTTCTTCCACGTGAACTGGTTGCACGACCGCTGGTACGAGGCCGGCTTCGACGAGGCGGCCGGCAACGCCCAGCAGGTGAACCTCACGGGGGCGGGCCTCGGCGGGGACCCGATCCTGGCCGAGGGCAACGACTTCAGCGGCACCGACAACGCCAACATGCAGACCCCGGCCGACGGCGCCAGCCCGCGGATGCAGATGTTCGAGTTCCGCGGCGTCGCCCCGCTGCCGTCCCGCACCAGCAACTTCGACGCGCTGATCACCTACCACGAGCTCGGGCACTACATCACCAACCGTCTCGTGGGCAACGCCACCGGGCTGGCCAACCAGCAGGGCCGGGCGATGGGCGAGGGCTGGGGCGACTTCTTCGCGATCACCATGACCTCCCAGGCCACCGATGACTTCGGCACCGGCGCCTTCCCCGCCGGCGGGTGGACCGACCTCACCCCCACCTTCACGGACAACTACTACTTCTCGATCCGGCGCTACCCCTACTCCGCGGACCTGGGCAAGAACCCGCTGACGTTCAAGCACATCAGCAACGGGGTGGTGCTCCCGGCCGGACCGCCGCGCCGTCCGCACAGCGGCGGGCCGAACAGCGAGGTGCACAACGCCGGCGAGGTCTGGTGCGCCGCCCTGTGGGAGGTGTTCGTCAACCTCGTCGCCGCCCACGGCCACGCCGAGGCCGAGCGCCGCGTGCTCGAGTACGTGGTCGGCGGGCTCAAGCTCACGCCCAGCATGCCGACCTTCACGCTGGCGCGCGACGGCATCGTCACCGCGGTCGCCGCCCTGAACCCCGCCGACCTCGGCGCGGTGTGGCGCGGTTTCGCCAAGCGCGGCCTGGGCGCCGGCGCCGTGTCCCCGCCCAGCACCTCCACATCGCTCGCGGGCGTGGTCGAGAGCTTCAGCACGCCGTAGGAGGCGCACCATGACGGCCCTCCGCTTCGAGTCAGGAAAGACGCCGGGGAACGACGACGGGCCCCGCGTCGTGGCGCCGGACGCGCTGCGGGCACTGACCGCCGCGGCCGCGGACGCCGGCGCCACTTGGACGCGGCTCGGCGACACGCTCCTGGTGACCGGGGCGCCGGCCCAGCTGGAGCGGACGGCCGCCGGCCGCGCCCCCGCGGAGCGGATCGAGGTCCCGGCCGCCCGCCTACACCTGGTGATCCAGAACGGCCGCCAGTTCCAGCAGACCCACCCCGAGGTCCCGGTCCTGCTCGACCGGGGACGCTATCTCGTCGTCGACCTCGACCCCGCCGAGGCCGGGAGGATCGTCGAGCCGTCCGAGCGGCACCTGCCGTGCTTCGGCGTCCGCCCCCTGCCGGCGAACACCGTGGTGTTCGCGCAGCGGCCACCGGCACCGGCATCGGCAGGGACGCGGGCCGTGGCGGAGCCGCGCGCAGCCGCCGTGTCCCGGGACGCGTTCGCGGCGGACCTGCGCGCGCTCGCCGGTTTCCGGACGCGGCACTCGGCGAGCCCCGAATTTGGCACCGTCCTCGACTGGGCCGAGGGCGTGCTGCGCGGACTGGGCTTCGCGACCCGGACCCAGACGGTGGCCCTCCACGGCGGGAGCACGCAGAACCTCATCGCCGAGCGGCCGGGTCGCGGCGGCGACGGCCGCACGGTGCTCGTCACGGCGCACCTCGACTCGATCAACGTCCGGGACGGCGCCGACGCCCCTGCACCGGGCGCCGACGACAACGGCTCCGGCGCCGCCGGGGTGCTTACCGTCGCCCGGGCCCTGCGCGACCACCCCGGAGCCCGCGACCTGCGGCTCATCCTCTTCGGGGGCGAGGAGCAGGGACTGTTCGGCAGCCGCCACTACGTGGCCGAGCTGGAACAGCAGGCCCGCGAGCGCATCCACTCGGTGGTGAACATGGACATGATCGCGTGCCGGAACACGCCCGCGGCCACGGTGCTGCTCGAGGGCGCCGCCGTGTCCCAGGCCGTGCTGGAGGAGCTGGCCGCTGCGGCGCAGGCGCACACCGGCTTGACCGTGCAGACCAGTCTGCTGCCCTTCAACAGCGATCACGTGCCGTTCCTCGACGCCGGCATCCCCGCCGTGCTCACGATCGAGGGGGCCGACGGCGCCAACGACCGCATCCACACCGCCGGCGACACCCTGGAGCACGTCGACCACGACCTCGCCCTCGAGATCCTGCGGATGAACGTCGCCTACCTCGTCCAGGCGCTCGGGCAGGCATGAGCCAGGGCCGGCGCTCCGGCCACCGGAGCCGCCAGACAACGGCGTGTTCAGCCCACAGTGGCGGACCGGCCCGGGACGATCATGCTGGTGCCGAAGGCGGAGACCTTCCGGCTGTCGGAGTTGTGGTTGACCGCCAGGACCCTTCCGTCGGAGAGCTTCGTGACGAGAACGCCGTTGTCGTGGATCGGCGCGGCGATCGGGTGAGCGGAGCCTGTGACGGCAGCGGTCAGCGCCGTCACCTGGGGGTCTGTGGTGTCCACGGACGCTCGAGTGACGTCTTCCCAGCGTCGGTCGTCGTCCCAGGCGTTGTCCTGGCACGCGGGTTCGGCCTGTCCGAGAGTAGCTGTCATGGTGGAGGTTTCCGGAGTGCGGTTGAGCAGGACGTTGCCCAGGGTGAGCCGGTGATCGAGGGTCCGCCGTTGGTCCGCTGCGACCACAATCCGCTGCCGATCGTCCGAGTCGTTTTGAAGACAGACTGCAGATCCGTCGAGGGGGAGGCCACGGTCATAGGCCGTAGGGGACAACTGGCGCAGCGGGACAGAGTAGTCGTGCTGGACGATGGGCAGCCCCGCAGCGGTGATGGTTCGGAATGCTGCCGCCTCTTCGTGCAGGCGTTCCGCTGAAAAGGGGCGCCCGTCGCTTTCGGCAATGCTGTGCTCGCGCAGTGCGAAGTCGACGGCGCCGGTCGCTGCCAGCTCCAAGGCCAGGTCCACCTGGTTGCTCCAGGCCGGGTAGAGGCCCAGGTTGATCGCCACGGGGATGTCGGTGCCCATGGACTCGGTGAGAGCGGCGTCAATGCGTGCAACCACGTCGATCATGGCCCGCCCATAGGCGTCGTCGTCGGCCCAGGGGCCCCATTGACCGACGTCGACCATGTCCTGACCATGGGACGGTGAGAGCGCGGTGTCGTCGAGGAAGATGCCGTCGAAGCGTGCCGGCGGGGCATCGGTGGTGCCGCGTTCGGCATCGGTGGTGAGGATCCGGTGGGCGGTCTCCGCGCAGGCCTGGGCGTAGGCGGGGGAGAGGTCGGCGACGGTCAGGTACGAGAAGTCGGGGTAACCGGCATGTCCTGTGGGCGTGGTGGCCACAGCCGGGTTGTCGGTCGTGACGGCGAACTCGGTGCTGCGGGCCTTGCCCATGTCGGCGCAGGAGTTCTGGAAGATGCCGTTCCAGTGCTCCCAGGGTCGCATCGCGCCGACGTTGAGGTAGGCCAGGAACTGGGTGTCCGGGTTGGCGGCCTTCATATCGCTCAGAGTGCAGTCCCCGGGTGCGTCGGTGGTCGCCATCATGGGGTCGACGATCGCCACGGAGACTTCACCCACCAGGTCAGCGCCTGGACACAGCAGTTGGCCTTGCCGGTAGCCCTGCAGGTATGCCGGCAAGGCGCCGGACTTGCTGCCGATCCCCGTGCGTGGCGACTCAGCGGTGACCAGTGGGGCGGGTCCCATGGTCAGGGTGGTGAGCAGGCCAGTGAGCAGCACCGTGGCAACGGCCATCGTTTTCATGTGCACATCATGGACTACGCATTGGCCTTAGTTGCGTAGGTGAATCCCCGGGCGGGTCAGGCGCGTCGCAGGATCCGCCCCCGGTGCGGGAGCAGCACCAGAGAGGGGCCGGCAGGTTCGCCGTGAGCATCGACCATGCCTGCCGGAACCTTGAGGCGGCGCCGCCGGCGTCCGTCCATGTTCAAGTTCACGGCGGCCCACCCTCCGGTGAACTCCCGCCACCAGCTGTGCCCTCTGCGGACCGGGTCCTGGAGGGGGCGGCCGAGGTCCCAGTCGAGCTCGGTCACGTGCTGGGTTTGGTTGTAGTCGTCGTGCGCCGTGGCCGAGTAGGCCCCGCGCCCTGCGCCGAAGATCCAGAACGCAGCAAGTCCGTAGTGGAAGTTGGGGTGCTGGTCGTTGCCGTCTGTCGGAACCCGGAGGATGCTGAGCCCCGGCCCGTCTGCCTGGGACAGCTGGGCCTCGGCGGTGTCCGGGTCAAAGAGGTCGGTGGGGCTGTACCCCAGCCACACCTCCTCGAACCCACCGCCGTAGGCAGCGTGAGCGCTCCACCGGCCGGGTTGCCGGCGGGATTCTGCGATGTTCGGGACCAGGACCTTTCCCACGGCGTTGAGAGACTCACCGGCGGCGTGGACGAGCTCGTCGAGTCCGTCGCGGATGTCGGCCATCGAGCGGGCACCATCAATGGGAAGTCGCAGTCCGTAGTAGTCGTCGAAGACGTCGTTGTCGGCCATCACACCGTCGAAAGGCGAGTCGGTGAGTTCCTCGGTGACGTTCTCCACCCACCGGGCCCGGTAGGCGGATGACCATACGGTCATCTGCCAGTGACCGCCGTAGCGTTCCCACTCGATCCGTTGTCCCTCCACACGGCGGGCGAACCACTGTTCGTCCGCCTCGGCATAGGAGACACCGGAGCTGTAGAGGGGGCCGGGCTCGTAGCTGCGGGTGGAGGACAGGCACTTGTAGCAGAGTACGGTCATGTCCGGTCGGCGCTTCTTCAGCTCGGCCGCGGCCGCCAGCTCCCACGGCTGCAGGATCGCCGCGCGGTAGTGCTCCGCGGCGAAGTCGATCTGTTCGGAGGTGATCGGATCGCCGTAGCGGATCCAGGCGCCGACGCCGCTCACGAGGCCCTCTCTGGGGTCAGGTGCTCTTCGCCCCAGTATTCGAAGTTGCGCTCAGAGTTCATGTTCCCGAGCATGCGGTAGAGCTGGTTGTAGGAGGCCATGACTTCGTGAAGCTGGAAGAAGTCTTCGACCCGGCCGCGGGCGTTGGCGCAGTAGGTGCGGTAGCGCTCCGTGTCCTCGATGACGGTGCGGATCTGAAGAGCCATGTTTTCGACATCGCCGGCGGACACGAGTTCACCGCACGCCCCCCAGGTCCGCCCATCGGCGGTGTGGAGGTCCTCGGCGACGAGCTGACTCATGCCGCCCACGTTCGTGCCGACAGTGGGGATGCCGGCGGCCATGGCCTCCAGCACCACGATGGGCTGGCCTTCGTTGTAGCTGGGCAGCACCAGCAGGTCGAACTGGTCCAGCATGTCCCGGACGTTGACCGTGCCGTGGATGGTCACCATGTCTTCCAAGCCAAGGCTTTCGATTTTCGCGAGGCAGGCTTCGTAGTACTCCGGCACGTGTTCGGTAGGTCCGAGAACGTCCAGGTGCAGGTTCGGGTAACCGTGCCGCTTGAGAATCTCCATGCTCGAGAGCAGGTCCATCAGGCCCTTGATGGGCACGACCCGGGCGATGTAGACCAGCTTCCAGGTGTGGTCGTCCCGGCTCGCGGCAATTTTTTCCACGGCTGCTTGGCGCGCGTGGTACTTCTCCTCGAACTCTTCGATGGTCATGCCGTTCGGCAGTACCACCGACTTGTCGATGTCCGTGCCCAGTTCCGCGGCTTCGGTGATCGCGGTCGGATACAGATAGGTGATCACCTCGGCGCTGGGGTAGCAGAAGTGCCCCATCTCGATCCACCACGCCATCCAGGCCCTCTGCTCGGCCGTGACGTCGAAGGTGCGATAGTCCTTGGAGGTGATGGACAGTGCCATGTTCCGGTCCAACAGTGTGTTGACCGTGTCACGCACATACAGATTGTGCTCCGTGAGCAGGAAGGACGTGCCGTGGTCCCGGGCGGCGGCGGCCCCCAGCAACGAGGCGTATCCGGTGGTGTGCGCGTGGTAGACGCGGGCTCTCGGCATGGTCTCCCCGAGCACCGCATAGGCCAGGGAGAAGAATCCGCGGAGCACCCAGAAGGACTCCGACAGCGACAGGCCCAGCTGGGGCATGCGCTCGGTCAGGGCGTGCATGAACTCCCGGGAGCCGAGGATCGCCCACAGTGGGTACTGTCGGGTGCGTTCGTTGAGGCCTTCGTCGATGAGCTGCCACAGGGGCTCGGTTTCCCGCCGCTCGGACAAGGCGTACAAGGCGTCGAAGATGCGGTTCGACAGCTCGGCGCGCTGGGCGGAGCTCATGTCCAGATCCTTGGGCCGGACGGCCATGAAGTCGTGCCGGTGCTCCTGCATGCTCAGATAGACCACCCGCACCCACTTGACGTTCTCCGGCATGCCGTAGAGGTCCTCGTGCGGACTTGAGGAGTCCCAGGAGATGTGGATGATGCCGTACGTGAGATCGGGATTCCCCATGACGATGTCGTGGACAACAGCGGACACCCCACCCTTGAGATAGGGATAGGTGGATTCCATGACGATGGCAACGTCCACGTCCACGTATTGCTGTTGACGCTGCTGGGCCGGCAAGAGGCCGAGGATATCGGTGGCGGTAGCGGTGGCGCGGTGCTTGGCGCGAGAAATGGTGAACGGGTACATGCCAGTGGCTCCTCAGGGGCAGTTGGTCTTGGCCGGTGTAGGCACGGCCGAAAATCGCGGTGGCTGACCGGGGTCGTCGTCCAGCAACGGACGAGGACCGGCGATCCTGTCGGGTCTGCGGGAAGTGACTACCAGGAGGTGGCGTGGCGCCAGAACAGCGTGTACTCCGGCTGGACCCAGTGACGCTTGTACAGCCCCCAGGCCACGGCGACGAGCACGAGGTCAGCTACCAGCAGGACGCCGTAGGCGCCGTTGGCGCCCAGCGTTGTGAACGCCAGCACGCACACGAGCAGGTGTACGGCGCTGAGCACCTGGGCGGTGATCTTCTCTCCGATGTAGTCCAGCTCGTAGCCCAGCAGGGTGAGCATCATGAACGTCCAAGAGGCCACCGACACGGCGACGGCCAGGAGGACGTGTTCTGGTTGCAGGCCCCCCAGCAGCATTGCGGCGGCCAGGGTCAGCACCATTCCGATGGCTGCGGTGCGCAGCACCGCACGGTCCACGATGTGGCTGAGCAAAGTGGAGTGCGAGGCCAGCACCGGCAAAGGCTCGCGCTCGATCGCCCGGTGCAGCCCGGCCACGGCGTGGTCCACGTGCGGGGCGAGGTTCACGAAGTAGAAGTTGTAGGCCAGCACTGCCGGGAGCATGGCCATGAACACCACGACTACTTGAAAAGTGCCGTCGGTGACCAGGAACAGCACGAACTTGTCCGCCCACAGGACCGAGCCGAGAAGCAGGCCCCTGACGACATCGCCGGTGAAGTCGCGGTGCCCCAGGCGTTCGAAGGACCGGACGTGGACAAGGCGCTTGCCCATCGCCGCGATCTGGGTCCCAGCGGCCAGCACTGGCGGCAGGATCCACAACGTCGGCGCCAGAACCAGCGCCACGGCGTATGCGCCCCAGGCCAGAGCCCACAGGCCGCGCCGTTCCCCGACGTTGGCCAGGACCAGGGACTGCACGAACAGCACGTGCGCTCCGCACAGGACGAGGTAGGCGCCCATGGCCTGTGCCGACCATCCGGTGGCCAGCCACAGCGGCACGGCGAACAAGCCGACCAGCGGCAGCGTCTGAAGGAACATTGCCGGCCACACCTCGCAGAATCGGCGGGTGATCTGCGCCATGTCACGCTCGGCCATCAGGCCGCCGATGGCACGGTAGGCGGGCATGCACGCTGCCTGGGCCAACCAGGGAACGGTGATGGACGAGGCCAGCACGACGTAGGTCAACTGCACCCCGCCGATCGCAGACTCCGCCATGCGCGGACTGACCAGCGGGAAGACGATGTTGAGGAAGATCACCGGGGAGAGGTACAGCAGGAGGTTCACCCCGCCCCGGGAGCTGACCGGTGAGTCCGCGTCGTCATCGACCGGTCCGGAGGTGCCGCCACGCATCATCACCGCTACGACACCGACGACGAGAAGGCCGCCAGCCAGAGCCAGCAAAGTCAGGCTGGGTTGGGCAAGGTGCTCGACGACGGTCGGCACGAGAATCGTCAGCGACAACGCCATCGCAATGACTGCGGTGCGGCGCCGACTGTAGGCGTCGTGGATCAAGGACTGGATCGATCTCATGCTTCCCCCTGCGAATCGGGCAGCGCCTGCGACCCCCGTCACAGCAACGCCCCGATGAACTGAAATGCGATCTGACCTGGAATGTCGTCGCGGAGCCAGCATGACGGTCAATGGCGTGCAGAAGCAAAAGAAGTGATCAATCTCTCCTGAGGTCGGAGCATGGGCGGCGACCCATCTGTCGATCCGCGGTCGGAGGAGCGCGTCGATGTGGGGGTTGTAGGCCCAGACCGAGCCCCTGCGGCAGGACAGTGGGTGGAACCCGCAAGAAGCATGGGCCCGATCATTTGTCCCCTTCCACGGGGACATGCACGGAGTTCCACCGGTACACATACCCGGATCACGTGTAGATCCGGGAATGTCTGTCGTGCACCGCGAAGCGTGACGTCACGGTTTGGAAACCTTCTTCATCGCATAGCTAACTTGAGCGCATGAGTGGAAACAGCAACCCCCGGACGGTCCGGAAGGCCGTCATTCCTGCCGCCGGGCTCGGCACCCGGTTCCTCCCCGCGACGAAGGCCATGCCCAAGGAGATGCTGCCGGTCGTGGAC
>NZ_PDDL01000005.1:0-76978 GCF_020833785.1 Kocuria sp. CCUG 69068 | reverse complement strand
TGTCGAGGCCGTCGCCGACGGTGCCGAACGAGGGCAGCAGTCCGGCCGAGCGGATCTTCTGCGTGAACACCCACGAGGTGAATTGGACCCCGTGGTCGGCGTGGACGATTCCGCCGGCACCGGGCTTCCGGGCGCGGATGGCCATGTCCAGGGCATTGATGACCAGGGTGGAGTCCTGCTTGGAGTCGATGGCCCAGCCGATGATCTTGCGGCTGCAGGCGTCCAGCACCGCCGCGCAGTAGACCTTGCCCTCGCGGGTGGGATGCTCGGTGATGTCCGTGACCCACAGTTCGTTCAGCGCCAGGCGGTGGAACTTCCGGTTGACGAGGTCGTCGGCGGTCGCCACGCCTCGGAGGCGCTTGATGCGCGCCGGGCCGGGCAGTCCGCCGATCCTGGCTTGTGTCATCAGCGCGGAGATGAGCCGGCTCGAGCAGGGGATGCCCATGCCAATGGTGAGTTCCGCGTGGATGCGGCGGTAGCCGTAGGTGCCCCGAGAGGCCACGTGAATCTCGCGGATCAGCCCGGTGAGCCAGCGTCGGCGCAGTTCCGTGGAGCTGGTCGGACGCTTGCGGTACCGGTAGTAGCCCTGGCGGGAGACGCCCAGGATGCGGCAACAGGTGTGGACCGGAGCCCCGGCGTCGACGAGACGATCGATCACCGGGTGCGCCCTTTTGGGGGGACTCCGCCCTCCTCATCGAGCCAGGTGGCCGCGTGGCGGATGATCGCGAGCTCCTGCTCAAGCTGGCGGATCCGGCCCCGGGCCGCCCGGAGCTCAGCCGATTCCTGGGTGCTGCGCCCGGGCCGGCGGCCCTGATCGATGTCGTCCTGGCGCAACCAGGAATGGAGCGTGACAGGGTGGATACCAAGATCAGCCGCGGTCTGCTTGACCTGGCGGCCCTCACGCACGAGAGCGATCGCTCGTGCACGGAACTCAGGAGGGTAGGGGCGGGGCATAGCGGTGAGCCTTCCATGAAGGCCTTCGACTAGCGACCGCCACTGGAAACCAAACCGTAGGTCAGGTCAAGGTGTCACCGAACCGTGCATCAGTCCCATCGGCCCGGTGATGTCCTTCGGGCGGGCGGTGACATCCGGCAAGGACCTTCCGTTCGGCGGCGACCGCGTCGATCCGGCCGCCCTTGCCCAGGCGGACACGAATGTAACGGTGAGGCTGGTGGACCTCGAACACGGTGATGGCTGCCTCGGTCAGGATCCTGACGAGACGGGTTCCGTAGCCGCCCGAGCACCCGATGCCGACGCTGGAGACGACGTCGTGGTCCATTAGCCAGTCCACTAGTTCGCGGCGGTCGGCCAGCGTCGTAGCGAACTCGGCGGGAGGCAGCAGCAAGCCGGTTTCCTCCAGCACCGCAGCGTGATTGACCTGTGAGTGGGTGTCGACGCAGCCGCCGGCCGTTGTCTGTTGAAGCGGGTCCAGGGCAGAGGTCATGTGCATGGGAAGGACATTTCCCTGTCGTCCCGGCCACCCAGGGCACCGGACAGGGTAGTGAGGAGCCGACTCTTGTCGAGGGCGCGCACCTATGAAGCCACGGCGCCCGTGCCTGAGGACGGACCGGAGCAGGTTCCGGATACGACAGTGAGGCATGTCGCGCACTGGACATCGCCATCTCTGCCCGGAGCGGTGAGTCGGTCAGACTTAAGCCATCGCCCCGAAGCCTGTTCCAATTCTCCCTGTCAGAACTTGTGGCAGAGGTAGTCGGTTGCTGATCCGACGCCTACTCGCCTTGACGGGGTGAGTAGTGCCGGGACCACCGGAGTCAGAGCGAATCATCGGGGAGGGGGAACAGTCAGTCCCGTAGGTGGTTGGCAACGCGGAGCGCAAAGTTAGGGGCTCCTGCCCTGCGTAGGTCACCAGCTAGGTCGGCTTCCTGACTTTCCTTTAGGCAGTGGGTTAACTGCTGAGCAGTGACTTCGTGCACGAGGTCAGGAGCGGAATCATCTATGAGTACCAGAAATTCATCCGGAGTCCATACCTCATAGGGTAATGTGTTCGGGTCGATCTCGGGTGGCAAAAGGTCTTGGCCGATGTCCGTCAGAATGATATGTGCGCCACAGGCCACCGCAGCAGAGTGAATGTGAGCGTCAGAGACATTGTGTCCGGGGAAGGCCGGGTCGATGTCGTACTCCTCGACCAGGCCTCCCTCGAGCACTCGTTCTATCAACCGTCGGATATCCAAAATCTTTTGTCCTGACCAGTCCGGATGCTCGCAACGCAGGCTGGTCAGGACGGTGGACAGGATGTCCTCGGTGTATCTAGCACGGAAGATAGAACTTTCCGGAGTGATATACAACGAAAGGATCCAACGACGCAAGGTGACTGAGAAGAGCGCACCGGCGTCAATCAAGACAATTTGAGGACCCATCATGGACCCAGGCTACTTGGGTCCGCCGACGATCGGTGAGCTAACAGCCCAAATCCCGTTCAATTTGACGCAGCTCGTTGAAAGCTTGCATCCGGCGATCGGACCGCGCTTGCCTAGCTGCCAGGACATCCTCGGTGAGTAGACGCGTGTGCGAGCCAACCTTGTGAGCTCGCAACTCGCCTCGCTCAATCATCTTCATGAGGGTTGGACGAGAGATGTCCAGAAGCTCAGCGGCTGTAGTGGTGGTCAGCTCCTTGGGTAGCGAGCCCACAGTGATTGTCCCGCCTTCAGCAAGTACGCGCACAATGCGAGAGATGACGTGTGACAGCTCTGGGGGCACAGTGGAAGGGCTCCCATGGGACTCGACGCTCAGACGGGCATCGCCCGTTAGCGTGGGGGCAACCTCGCGAGCCTGGTCCACTTCCTCCGGGGAAGCGAGGACCTGCTCGCTAGGAGAGTGAAGGGTGGTGACCATCATGGCTCCTGGCGATAGCAAAACCGTACCGGTCGGTACGGACCGTACCAATTGGGTACAGGCAACACGCTAGGACATTGCACTTACAAGTGCAATGGTCTACGTCACAGTGCATCTTCTGACTTGTGACAACGGTCACAAGGGCCGTGAAGCCCTCGGGGTAGCGGCCACGGGCCATAATTTCCTGCTGGACAGCGGGCGTATGCATTGCTGACCTCCTGGCTACGCTCGTTGAGAGACTCCGTATCTGTGTCAGATTCCGGCCGGCCTCGCGCATCGAAGCCCAT
This sequence comes from Kocuria sp. CCUG 69068, assembly GCF_020833785.1. Taxonomy (NCBI): domain Bacteria; kingdom Bacillati; phylum Actinomycetota; class Actinomycetes; order Micrococcales; family Micrococcaceae; genus Kocuria; species Kocuria sp. CCUG 69068. The sequence continues at coordinate 73,838 of NZ_PDDL01000005.1, read as the reverse complement.
GCCGCCGCCGACATGCGCACACCCATCCAGGCTTGGGCGGTGCATCTCGTGGACCTGGATGCCCCGTGGCGCCCAGCCGACATCGCCCAGCGCCACGGACGCATCATCCGGCAGGGCAATCAGAACCTGGAGGTCGCGATCTCCCAGGTGGTGACCAAGGGGTCCTTCGACACCTTCATGTGGCAGACGTTGGAGCGGAAATCGAAGTTCATCGACCAGATCATGCGCGGGCGCCTGGACGTGCGCGAGATCGAAGACGTCGGGGACAACACCCTGTCCTTCGCCGAGGTGAAGGCGATCTCCAGCGGCAATCCGTTGATCCTGGAAAAGTCGAAAGCCGACCAGGAGCTCGCCCGATTGGAGCGGTTGAATCGGGCCTGGCACCGCAACCAGTCCTCACTGGTGTTCCGCAAAGACGCCGCCCAGGCGCGCGCCGACGCGGCTGAGGCGTGGCAACGGTGGGCCGGCGTCCACGCCACCTCACGCCCGCCCCGGGCCGGGGAGACTGACCTCGGAGTCGCCGGGCGCATCGGCGGTCACGACATCCGGGTGGTGCAGCGCCCGGGGAACCTGACCGATCTCAGTGCGTCCCCGGTGGAGCTACGCATCGACGACGCCCCCGGTGTCGCCGTGGAAGTCACCCGGGCGACGTCGCTGAACCCGAGTGTGGGCATGATCCAACGGCTGGAGAACCAGGTGCGGGCACTGCCCGAGGAAGTCACCAAACGCGAAGCCCGACTGGGCTCCGCCCGGCAGGAAGTCGTCGACGCCCGGGAGGCGTTGGACGTGCCGTTCAAGCACCAGGAAGCACTGGAATCCGCCCGATGGGAGGTCGAGCGGATCGGGCGCGCGATGCGCGGAGAGGAGACGCCGCAACCGACTTTGGATCCGGAGCTGGAGGCGTTGAAGAAACGGATGCGCATCAACTTCCCCGACGCTTCCAGTGCGGGTCGCAGCAGTGCCAGCAGTGGCGACAACGGCTCCGAGCGTCCGCTCGAGGTGGCGCGGCGGCACGACGAGCAGCGTCCCCAACAGGGCGGCTTGGAGCTGTAAATACTCGCTCTGCTTGGTCTGTTCAGATGGACGATGCCCGCTCCCCATTGGGGAAGCGGGCATCGTCGTTGCGTGGTGACCACGTGCTCGGGAAGCCGTCCACAGCTGGCGGGAGCGGAAGGGTCATGGTCGCGCGTGAGGCGACCTGTCGGCTGTGGTCGGGTGGTCGGATGGGGTGCTTGTGCCCATGTGGGCACGGGGCCAGAAACTCAGCCACGGTGGTCTATCTGGCGTTCCGCTCGACCCTGGCGTGCTTCACGCCAGATGACGAGCAGCGAGACCACCAGGATCAGGCCGGAAAACAATCCGATTTTCGAGCCTCGGGTCACCAGGACGATGGAGACGATCAGGAGCACCCCGTAGCTCGTGGTGAGAACCCAGCGACTGGCCGTCACTGCTCCGGCTCGGTGCCGCCGCCGTTCTGCGCGGACGAGGCGTGAGTGTCCGGGGAGGTCGGGATGGCCTTTCGCCGGCGCTGCACACGCTGCACCTTCTCAGGCGCGGAAAGTCCAATCTTGCGCAGCTCCTCGGCGCTCCAGCCGCCGTTGTTGACGGCGGCCTGGAACGCGGCGGTGTCGTTCTTTTCGGCCTCTTTGAGGGCCTCGCGGGCCTCCTCGAGGGCGCCGCGTGCGGTGATCGCCCGGCGGATGTAGTCCATCCGGTCGTTGAGCAGCCGCTGGGCGGCTTCCTCTGCCTGCTGGGGGTCAGTGAGCTTGGCCATGCCCCCAGGTTAACGGACGCACACCGTTCGTTCCAGAGACCACGCCCGCACAGCTGCCGCTTCGCACCCGGGGTGCCCCAGCGGAGCCAGCGGAGCCAGCGGAGCAAAGCTATGTTTTATGTGCCATAAAACGGGTGCACCGCTGGCCCTGCCGGTTTTGCGGTGGCACACTGGTCGTGTGGGGCCCACCGTTGTGGGGGCGCTGCGCTGGGCCGGCAAGAGAGGAGGTGCTGTGGTGGAGCAGGAGAATCCGCGTCGAGTGTGGAAGTCCCGTCGCAAGCGGATCGAGGGCAAGACCCAGTACGTCCGGGTCTCCATGTCGGAGTCGGAGCGTGCTCAGTTGATGGTGCTGGAGCAGCAGACCGGGCTGTCGCCCTCGGCGCTGATGGTCGAGGCGGTGTTCGGTTCGGCCGATCCGGTGGCGGTGCAGTTGCGGCGGAACCAGTTGGCGGAGTTGCTGGCGATGCGCCGGCTGATGGCCACGATTTCGAACAACGTGAATCAGATCGCCCGGCACGCCAACAGCACCGGTGAGGTCCTTCCCGAGACGGTCGAGACGATGCGGGAGGCTCGCCGGTTCAGCGAGGAAGTGCTGGCCAAGATCGAAGAGTTGATCCCGTGATCCCGAACATCACCAAGGGTGACAAGCCGGTCGGGCTGATGAAGTATCTGGTGGGTCCGGGCCGTTCCAACGAGCACACCGACCCGCACCTGGTGGGCGGGTCCCCGCTCATCATGTCCTGGCACGACGACGTGCAGCTCAATGAGGAAGCCGCGGTGTCCATCGCACGCGAGGTCGACCTGAACCGACGTGCCTTCGGGGTGGACGCTGAGACCAAGCACATCTGGCACTGCTCGTTGTCGATCCCGTACCAGGATCGGGAGGTCACCGATCAGGAATGGTCGGACATCGCCGCCCGGTTCATGGATGAGATGGACTTCACCGAGGCCGGGTCAAAGGCCCCGTGCCAGTGGGTGGCGGTGCATCACGGGCGTTCCACCAAGGGCAACGACCACATCCACATCATGGCCTCCACAATCCGCGAGGACGGGACGAAGTGGGCCGACGGCAACGACTACGCCCGCGCGCAGAAGATCGCCCGGGGCATCGAGAAGGACTTCAACCTCATCCAGCTCGGCAACCACTCCGAACGGTGGCTGCAGCAAGGCGAGGTGCGGCGGGACAGCACCCGGGAGCCGACCCGGTTCGCGCTGGAGCGCACCGTGCGCGCGTGCGCGGTGGCCGCCGAATCGGAGGCGCAGTTCGTGCGGCAAATGCGCCGGGCAAACATGCTCGTGCACCCCCGCTTCGCCGCCGGCACCGACTCGGTAGTGACCGGGTACTCCGTGGCGGAGCGTCCGCCGAAGGGGATGCGGCCGCTGTGGTTCGGTGGCGGCAAGCTCGCCCAGGACCTCACGCTGCCGTCCCTGCGCACCCGCTGGCCGGACACTCCCGTCTCGGCGCAGGAGGCAGCGGAGGAGTGGATGGCGGCCAAGCGGCACCGCCGCATCGTTCACCCCGACGCCCCCGGTGCGGTCCTGGACGAGGAGACCGCCCGGCGGTTGGCCGGGGAGCTGAAAGAGGTGCGCCGGCGGCTGATCAAGATCGCCCCGGACGATCACCAGTCGTGGGCGCACGCGGCCCGTGAGGCCTCCGGGGTGTTCGCCGCGTGGTCGCATGCGACCGAGGACGGGCAGGGGCCGCTGGGACGCACCGCCCGGGTGCTCGCCAGGTCCGCGCATCGGTCCGGGGTGAAGATCACCACCCCACTTCAGGCGCCGCTGCGCACCAGCGGCACCACGGCCTTCTTGCTGGCCGCCACGCGCGCGCCTTCTCCGATGGCGCAGGCGCTCATCATGCAGCAGATGCTGCGAATGACCCGGGCGTTCCAGGACATGCACCAGGTCAACAAAGAGCTGCGCGAGACCCAGCTGATCGTGGACACCTTCCAGCAGCACCTGGCGGTCGTGGCAGAGCCGCTACCGGATGTGAAGCGCGACCCGAGGCAGGGTGCCTCCCACGCCGGCCCCACCCGCCACCGTGGTGCGCTGCGTGAAACCCAAGGCCCGACCGTTGAGCACCCCTACGTTGACCACACCCCCCACACGGACCACGGAATGGAGCTGTAGAGATGAGCACACAACCCGACGGCGTGAATGACCTGCTCTCCCGGGACCTCCAGGCGGCGATGGCCGTGGCCGGCCGCTGGGGCGAGATGATGGCCCGCCAGCGTGCCGAACAGGTCCGCCAACGTGTCACGGAGCAGCAGCACCGGCGGCGTGAGCTCCAGGAGCGCTTCGAGGCCGAACGCGCCGTGATGCGCACCGAACTGGCGCCGGTAGAGCAGGACCGGTTCTGGGAGAACGCCAAGCCCGAAGACATCGCTGCCCACTACGGGCTGGCCCGGCAGTGGGAGCAGCACGACGAGGTCGCCCGCACCGCGCGAGGACGGATCGAGGGGCAAGTGAAGGAACGCCACGGGTTGAGCGTGGAGGACTACCTCGAGGAACGTACTCCGGAGAGTCAGTGCACGGATTCCGTGGAGCAAGAGACCGCCGCACGCGAGACACTGGACGCCCAGCGTGACCACGCCGCCGCCGCGCTGAACGCCGCTGAGGCCGGCCGTGGCGATCTCCGGAACGACACCGATGCCCGCAAGGCTGCCGCTGAGGCCGAGGAACTGTGGGACTCCGGGGACCGGCGGGCCAACCTGGCCAGTCGACTCATGGACGCCCTCGGTGGCACCGAGGAAGGCCGTGATGGCGTGCGCGCACGCCTGGCGGCGGACCGGGACCAAGGCACGCCCCCGATCGACGCCGTGCGATCCACCCAACGCGGTCCCAAGGCGCGGAAGAACACCGGGCGCGCAGCGGGACGGGAAAGGGGCCTGGAGCTGGGCTGAGGCCCTCCAAGCACAAGAGAAGGGGCGCAACCTGTGATGACAGGTTGCGCCCCTTCCGCTGTGAGGTTCAGTCGAACAGACCATCCGGCGGCGGCTCCAAGGTCAGGGGCACTCCCTTGGGGCTGTGCGTCCTGGGGGTGCAACCGTGGAAGGGCCCTTTCTCCTCGAAGAGCACACGCATCGTGGGATCGGCGTAGTCACGCCACCACACCGCCAATCCCGTGGACGGGTCGGTGCGTAGCTGCTCCCACGCCCGCCACAACCCCGTCAGGCGGCTCACCGCTTCCTCATGTCGCCACCACTGGGCGCACCAGGTGAACGTGGTCGAGCGGCCCGCAGGGTCCAGCTGACGTCGGTACACGGGCGCCAGTTGCTCGGTCACGAACTGGGCCACGTTTGCGTAGAACAGCTGTGCAGGAGGCTGTTCCTCGACGTCCTCGTTGCCCTCCTCGGCTTCCTCTTCCCAGTTCATGTCTACTCCTTCACCAGTGCCGCCCACCGGTTCCCGGCAGGCCCGGCCGACGCTGGCTCAGCAGCCGGCTTCTCGGGCTCGTCGCCCTGGTCGACGGTGGCCACGGTCGGGTTGTTGTGGGCTTCTTCGGAGGCCCTGGATGCTTCCGCGTAGGGGCGGTGGTCAATCGGAATGGTGCGCAGCAGCACGGCCCTCGCCCCGGAGCCGAACATCACGGCCCGGCCCTTGGGCAGGGCGGACAGGTCGGCCACCGACATGATGTCGTCGGTGGCGTCCTGGCGGGAGGTGGACCCGGAGTCCTTCTGCCTCGAGGAGGAGACGGAGGTGTAGTTGTACTTGCCGATCAGCTCGACAAGCATCTTTAAGTAGCCCTCCTCCTTGACGTTGCCGCCGTAGGTGACGACGTTGGCGGTGGAGAACAGCTTGCGCATCCCGGATTCGCCCCACACGTCCACGCCCTGGGACCAGGACTGCAGGAACGTGGAGACCACGATGCCGCGGGACCCGTAGTGGCTGTAGAGGTTGGGCAGGTTCATCCAGCGGCAGACGTTGGCGGCCTCATCGAGCACGCAGAGCATGGGGGTGGCCAGTCGGCCCCCGCGCTGGGTGACGGCGTGTTCCTCGGCGGCGGTCACGGTGGCCACGGTCAGGGCGGTGACCAGGGGGCCGGCGGTGCCGGCGCCTTCCTTGGACAGGGCGTAGAGGGTGTGCTTGCCGGCCACGAACGTGTGGGGGTCGAACTGCGGGCGGTCGTCGTCCGGGCCCGTGGGGTTGACCCAGGCGGCGATCTTCTCGTTCTTCAGGCACGCGGCCATTTGCAGGGCGGTGGAGTAGACGCTGCCCCGGTACTTCTCCGGTTGCTGGATCGTGCTGGCCACCGAATCGGCTTCCTTGGTCCACCCGTGCTCATCGAGCAGTAGCGCCGGGGTCTCATCGGTGGATCGGGTCAACCAGTAGTGCACGCGCTCAATCGGCTCCCCGCCCACGGCGGCCGCGAGCAGCAGCCCGGCCAGGAGGTCCTTGCCGGCGGAGTCGAAGTGACCATCGCCCTTGGCGCCGACGTCTCGGGAGCCGGCGGCGAAGTTGTTCGCCATCTCGGCGGCGCGCTCACTGTCGGTGACGTAGGTCAGCGGGTTCCACCACCAGGTCGGTTTCTCCCCGGCGACTCCTTGCGGGTCGAAGACCCAGACGTCGCCGTCAGCCGCGCGGATGTCGCGGGTCAGGTCGGAGAGGTCGCGTTTGTTGGAGGTGGCGATCACCGGGCCCGGGGCCTCGATGATGGACGGGGCCGCCTGGGAGGTGGTCTTGCCGGTGCGGGTGCCCCAGATGTGCAGGAGGGTGTCCTCCCAAGAGGCATAGAGGGTGTGACCGCCGCGGACCATCTTGCCGAGCATCACCCCCGGGGCCTCGACCCCGAAGCGATCCGCTTTGGCCTTCGCCTGCTTCTCGGTGAAGGGGGCGACGTCGCGCACCGAGGCCATGCGCGGTGCGGCACGGTCGTGCTTGACCACCTTCTGGGCCTTTTGATGGCGCTTCCACCCCCACAGCGCGAACAATCCCATTAGCATCATCCCGATGGTGGCGGCCAGGACGATCTCGGTGGTGCGCCACGGGAGGTCTCCGGTGACCACGCCCAGGGAACGTTCCCAGTACCCGGTGGGCAACGGATCCGCACGGGGAGTGAGGGCGTGGCCGAGACTGGCGACCACGTAGAGGATGGCCGGAACACCGACCAGCGCGAAGAGCAGGGTGAGCAGCAGGGCGACTTCCCCGCCGCCGGTCTTGTACTTGCGGTCCAGGGAGCTCATCGTTCGCCTCTCTCCTGGGCGGCGCGGGACTTGGCCTCGTGCCACTTCTTCTCGGTGTCGTGGACCTGGGAGCGGCGCTCGGTGGGGGTGAACTCCATCGAGAACGGAATCCCGGCTCTCGAGCCGACCTTGATGAAGAACTTCCCCTGGCCCGGCGGCGGGGAGGTGGTGCGATCGTCGAAGTACCATTCCCGGTTCTCGGGGTCCTCCAACCAGGCCCGCAGCTCGGCATCATTGATGGCCGATGCGTCGGTGGGGGTGTATACGTCGTCGTTGGTGTACTGGATCTCCTCGTCGCCACGGCGGTTCCAAGCGGGCGGGTCCTGCCAGGCGGCCAGCTGTTCCTGTTCGCGCATCGACAGCGGCACGGACTCGGTCAGCAGCGGCATCTCGGATTTGGCCAGTCCACCGAGGATCTTGATCCCGCAGCGGTCCATGATGCCCTTGGCCTTGGCGCGGTCCTCCTCGCCCCGGACGGCCATCAGGTCGGAGGGGGTGTGGGAGGCCATGATCTGCCCGACCCCCATCTCCCGGTTCAGGCGGGTCAGCGCGTTGACCTGATCGACGATGCCGGGCCCGGCCGCCAGGGTGTTCCACAGCTCGTCGAGGATGAGCAGGAACCGCTGACGGGCGATCACCCCGTCGTCGGCGAGCATGTTGGAGGTCCGCACCGTTCCGGTGCCGATGGACCAGCACGCCAACAGTGTGGCCGCCCGCAGGTCGGACTCGGACTGGGAGATGCGAGAGAGGTCGAAGACCATCGGCCGGGAGGCGTCGATCTTGTTGGTGGAGGGGCGGGCGAACATCTGCCCGAAGGCCCCGGTTCCGCACAGGGAGTTCAGCGAGGACTCCAGACCCTCCGTGATGGCCTCGTAACGCTCATCGTTGCCGCGATCCAGGGACACCTCGCGCACCTCGACCGGCTTGTCCTTGAGCACCTGGCGCAGGTCCGCCATGACCGGGACCGTGCCGGAGGCGGCGTGGCGGGCTTCCAGGACGGTGAGGCATCGATCCAGGATCTGGTCCTCGCGCTCGTCCAGCGGCTTCTTGCGCAGAATCGCGATCAGGGACCGGATCAGGTCGAAGCGCCGGGTGTGCAGATCGGCCAGCAGCTCCTCGGCCTTCGCGGCAGAGAGCAGCTTGGCCGCGGCGACCGCTCCGGCGTCATCGAGCGGGTTGATGTGGCCGACCTGGCGGCCCAGCGGCAGCACGGCCCCGCCGAGGGCTTCGATCATGGCGACGTGTTCGCCCTTGATGTCTCCGAGCACCATCGGCCACACCCCGAAGGCGGCCAGCCCGATGGCCATTCGGCGCAGCAGGGAGGACTTGCCCAGTCCCGGGTTGGCCATGATGAAGGCCGAGGGGTTGGCGATCACCCGCAGCTTCTGGAACCAGGAGATCGGGTCACAGCACACCGGCTCCCCCGAGAGCAGGTTGCGCCCCAACGGCACGCCTTCCAACGGGGAGCCCCCGCCCATGGGGAAGGGGAACAGCCCGCAGACCTGGTAGTTGGTGCCGCGCATCTCGCGGATCGGGTGCAGCAGCTGCGCCTCGCCCAGTCCCCGGCCCTTGTGACCCCGCGGGCCCGGGCGCCCCAGCGCCTTGGCTGTGACCGAGGTGCTGCCGGTGCGCTTCGGTCTGGCGAAGACCTTGCCCAGCTTCGTTCGGGCGAAGGCACGGTCTAGGACGGTGGTTGAGGCGGCACCCCGGCTGGCCGGGAGGATGATCTGGTCGCGTTTCGTGGTGGCCATTAGAGGGCGTTCCTCACGGTCGAGGGCAGGGCCAGATGATCCGGAATCACGATGCCCAGTGGGAGGCCGGCGGCGAAGGTGGAGTCCTGGGCGCCGTAGGCCTCCTCCAGGCGGATCCTCGCCGAGGTCCCGAGGTTTTCGATGATGGCTTCGGCCTCGTCGAGCTCGCCGCGGGTACGGACGGTGGCGGTGACGACGAGCCCGAAGTTCAACAGCCCGGCTCCGTCGGCCTCCTCGGCCGCGGTGGCTTGGGCGGCGCGGGTTTCGCGGGTGTCCCGGGCGGTGGCGCGGTTGCGGGAGGAGGCGTTGAAGGTGGCGGTGTTGATGTCGTTCTCCACCATCTGCGCCGCCCTCGCCGGGTCGATGGGCCGGTAGAGCAGCGTGACGCGCTTGCGCACCAGCTCCGGGTTCGGGGCGATCAGGGCTTGGAGCACGTTGGCCTGGACGGTGGAGCGCGGGGGCACGGACATCGCCCAGGACTTCGACCAGGAGTTGTTGTGGTGGTAGGAGTCCCAGAAGGTGTCGGCGGCCTGGGGGCCGACCTCACTCCAGTTCAGTTCCGGGGCTTTGCCCTGGGCGTGGGCCCGGTCGAAGAGGATGGCCTCGGCCGGGTCGTAGGCCACCCGGATGACCTCGCACAGCTGCTGGGCTGTGAGTGGGGCGGCCACCCCGGCGCCGGTGTCGTTGAGGGACAGGGTGAGGTTGGGCAGGCGTGCCGCCAAATCATCGGCGACCTCGGCTGCGTTGCGGATGCGCCCGCCGGCCCGCACGGAGGCCTTGAAGGTCACCGCGATGTAGGCCCGGGTGACGGTGGCCCCGGTGGGTAGCATCTGCACGGTTTCGTTGATCACGTCGCGGGCGAAGGCCGGGGCGTTGTCGGCCATGCGGGCCTCGATTTTCCGGGCGAGGCGGTATCCGGAGTCCGGGGCGGTCTCGATCGTCACCGAGGCCGCGGTCAGGCCGGGTTCGTCGGTGAGCATGCCCAGCCAGTGCGCCCAGCGGTCCACCCACCGGTTGATGTGCTCTTGGTCGACCATGCCCCCGCCATCGGGTTCGGAGGAGAACACCACGGTGTAGTGGTGTTTCTGCGGGACCTCGAGCAGGGCGAAGGGGCGGCCGTAGCCGTCGACGTGCTCGGTGATCTTGGATCGGGCCGAGACCCCGGGCAGCTTCGTGGTGCCCTCCGGCACCCGGCTGATCGGGCCGGCCCGGTAGACGTTGGCCCCGGCGTAGACGGCGTTGGCCCACCCGGCCCGGCGGACGATGCGCTCGATGAGGGTGCGTCCGTGCTTGTTTTTCTGCATCGAGAGCGCGATCAGGACCAGGATCACCGCTTCGAAGGCCAGGGCGGCCAGCCACAGGTTGAGCATCATCAGCAGGATCCCGCCGACCACCCCGCCGATCAGCAGCACGGTGCCGGCGGTCGAAAGTCCGGCCAGGCCCTTGGAGGTGGGGGTGCGGAAGTTGCCGTACACCCGCGGGCGGTTCTCGGTTTTAGCTTCGGTCTGCGCCATCAGGGCGGCCCTCATTTCCGGTCTCGTTGGCGATCTGCGCCTTGAACGCACGTACCTGCTGTTGTGCGGCCTTTCCGATCTGTCCGGTGCCGGCGGGGCCGGTCGGCCGCACACCGGTACGTGGTCCCGTGGGACTGGTGCCGGCACCACTGCTGGGGATGGGTCGGGCTCCGGTGCCGCTACCTGGGGTGGGCCGTGCCCCTGCGCTGCTGCCCGGAGACGGGTCGGCGCCTGTGCGGGAGGTGGTCGCTCCACTGCCGCTTGAACCAGTCGCAGGTTGGGCACCTGCCCTGGCTGATCCGCCACTCGAGGAGGTTTCGGAGGGGCTGCCTCCGGCGTTGGGCTGAGTGGCCTCGGTGACTGCTTCGCCGGTCTTCTGCGCGGCGTTGGCTGCGGCCATGCCCAGGGCCACCGGAGCTGCGGCCGCGCCGGCGGCCGCTGTACTAGCCGTTCCTGCCGTGCTGGCTGTGCTGGCCCCCGTGGTGGCAGCAGTACCGGTGGTGCCACCGGGGCTGGCAGCCGGTCCAGGGGGCGGGGAGCTCGGTCCGCCCTTGGAAGGGGCGGAGGACTGGGACGGTGGTGTGGAGGAGGAATCAGAGCCGAACCCGCGGCCCGAGCGAGCCAGGTGGGAGGCGCCCTGGGGGATGGCGGCGCCCATCGCCGCGATGCCCAGCGCCCCGCCGCCACCGCCGGAGGAGGACATCGAGCCCAGCACGGGGCTGAGGAAGCCGATGAGCACGGGCAGGGCGAACACGGAGGCGACGATCATCATCAGCCCGGCGGCGAACTGGATCAGCCCGCTGCCGGAGTCCTCCCACACCCCGGTGGTGGACATCTTGATCGCCAACCCGTAGATCAACGCCGCGGCAGGTTTGTAGAAGGCGAAGGCCAGGGTCCAGGCGATGACCTTCTGGAAGAAGTTCTTCCCCGTCTCGGTGTTCAGGAAAGCGGCGGAAAGGGGCAGGATCCCGGCCATCAAGAACAGCATCCCGGTGCGCAGCACCATCAGCATCAGCTGGATGATGTTCACGATGATCGCCACCACCCCGCCGACGATGATGAGAATGACGTTGCCGCCCAACCACACCGGATCCGCCGCCCCGGCGCTGGTGGCGTTGTCCAGGGCCAGGAGCTTGAGCACGTCGGTCTGGAAGTCCTCGCCGATGGCGGAGTCGATGATCTGCACGGCCAGGGCGTCGGTGCCGGCCACCAGGACGTTGAGGATCGTCACCCCGGAGGCGGTCACCACGGCCAGGGTGAGCAGATTCTTCAGCAGGTCGCGGGCCGGTTCGGCGCGCTGGGTCCAGGCCATCTGGGCCCCGGCGATCATCACGCTCAGCGCGGCCACGGCCAGGGTGAGGTAGAAGGTCTGGTCCTGGATGAAGCCCACCGACCCGGACAGGTTCGGTGCCCGGGCCGGGACGAGGAATCCGATCAGGCTGGTGGCCCCACCGATCAGTGCCGCCCCGGAGGCCAGCACGGTGGCCGTGTTGACCAGGCCGGCCCCGTCGCCGCGGCGGGCGTTGGTGGCCAGCACGATGCCCAGGAACAGCACCCCGAACACGCACACACCCAGCCCGATCCAGCTCGCGTAGCTCAGCAGCAGATCGACCTGATCGTTGAACGCTCCCCGGACCGGAGCCTCAGCAGCGCCGCCGTTCTCGCTGGTGAGGCTGGCGCTGCCCACCGTGGTCCACATGGACCCCAGAGAGGCGATCGTCTCGACCACCGCCGAGGTCACACCGTCCGCGATCTGATCCAGCGCATCCCCGGCCGCCCCGGTGAGCGTGTTGCTGATGCCCTCCTTGGTCTTACAGATGACGTCGATGGGGTTGCAGCTGTTTTCCTCAGCCATCGTGGGGTCCCCACTCGATGTACCCGGTCAGATCCGAGATTTGGCCGGACACCGGTCCGGGATCGCCGTTCTCCTGGAAGGAGACGTGCCAGTCGCCCTCCGTCCATGTGAGGTCAACGCCGGTGGTCATGTAGATGTCTTCGGTGCCGTCGTCGGCGGCAACGACGACCTCCACCGACGCTTTGTCTTCGGTGTAGGACAGCAGTCGGAAACCCGCGACTTCCAAGGGAACTGTCGCAGTGTTGCCTGAGCTCAGCCGTTGTTGAACCTGGCCGATCGCCACGTCTCTGCCGGGGCCATCCACGGCTTGGGCTTTGATGGTGTCCAGCAGTAGCTGCGGGTCATTGCCCGAAGTCAGGATGTTCGTGGTGGCAAGAAGTGCGCCCTCGGGGGTGTGGGAGTAGCAGGATCTCACGCCGGTGGACTCATCCACCGTGCCAGGCCCGTGCTCCTCCGAAGACGGCGCATAGATCGCGCCCAGGGCGGTCCATTCGACGTCCTCAGGGGCCTTCGTGAGAGTGGTGCCGCCGGTGGCGTCCAGCCCGCACACCGACTCTCCGCCCGAGACCGGTTCGGCGGTCGTGGCTGGTGCCGGTGCAGCCTGTGAGGGTTCTTCGCCGTCGGGCCATAGCCACAGGACGATTCCCAGCACGATCAGCATCGCGACGAGGACGGTTGAGATGAGGAAGCGGGGTGCCTTCCACCAGGTGTTGTTGTCGTCGGTCTGGATCGGGTCTGTCACCTGCTGCTCCTCTGATGCGGGGGGTTGGTCTTGCGGAGGCCAGAGGTCATGCCCCGGAGATGAAGGAGAGGATCGAGGCGCCGCCGGAGATCAGGGCCACCGCCAGCACGATCTTGATGATCCCGGAGACCTCTTCGGTGGTCTCTCCGCGTCGGGCGTCGAAGGCCATCTTTCCGCCGACCACCAGCAGGCCCAGGACGGCGATGCCCAGGGCGATCCACTTGCCGACACCGACCATGCGGTTCCAGGTGTCCCCGATGCCGGGAGGGGCCAGCGGGTCGGAGTCGGGCAGGGCGGCCGGCAGCGCCAGCACGGTGTCCTGTGCAGCCAGTACGAGGTCGATCATTGGGGGGTCCTCTCGCAATTGAGTTCATCGACTGCCTCACCGAGGGCGGTGAGGACTTTTCTCGGCTCCCGGGCCATGGACTCCCAGTCCACGGTCCCGGTGAGCCGGAGCTCTTCAATCCAGGGCACCACCCAGGTGGAGGGCACACCACCGGAGATCACCCGGGTCTGTCCGGCCAGGGACTTCGGGGTGCGCCCCGGGGCATCAGCCACCAGGACCAGGCCTTGGAGATTCACATCGGGGTGGGCCCTGGCCGCCCAGTCGCGGGCGGCCAGACGGGCGGCATCGAGGCCCCGCTTGTTCTGCCGGGCCACGAGGAAGACCAGCGCGGGGGCGTGCTGGGTCTCCTCATCAGGGCGGGCGGGCCACCGGTGGTGGCAGGCCACGCCGCCGAGCAGGTCGGCCAGCACGGACTCCCCGGCCCCACCGTGGACACCGAGCCAGAACACGTCATGGGCGGTGGTGAGAAACCGCCCCAGTCGCCCCTCGTCCTCGGGAAGTCCGGTGACGCCTCGCTGGGGTCCCGAGGCGCCGCGAAAGACCGTAACGGTCTCCTCGGTGACGTCTTCAAAGATCGGGCGGGTCTGCTCCGGGGTGGAGGGCGATACCAACTCAGCCCAACGGTTGTCCATCACACCTCCTCGGTCGCAGGGCCTCCAATAGACTGGACCCTATGTGCATTAGACAACACTGAGAGAGGATTAGCAATGTTAAACAACACTAGACAACAAACGAGTATGACTGTGTACAGTGCCCATTATGAGGGCGCAGGTGATCGTCGTGTCTGACGCGCTGGACCGGCTCTTCGAGGGCCTGCCCGAGCGGCTGACCGTCGACCAGCTCGCGCAGGTGCTCGGTTTGGGTGATCGCACGATCACCTACCGCTGGTTGCGCGACGGCATCGTGCCGGCGATCAAGCTCGGCAAGACCTGGCTGATCCTGCGTGACGACATCAAGGAACACCTTCGCTCTCAGTACAACGTCCCCCATTCCACCGACAATGACGGGGCGCACACGAACGAGGAGTAGGGAGAGCACCATGGCTCAGGCACTGGAGCGGCCGGTCTGCATCGCGAGGATCGCCGCCGACGACAGCGTGGAGGTGACGATCGACCGGGTCCCCTACGAGTTCGCCTCGATGCCGGCAGCCATCGAACACGTCGTCTCTATCGCCGATGACCTGGGGCGACCTGTGAAGCTGACGGCCATCGACCCGGCCTCGGTGACCGAGCCGGAGACGCGACTGATCGTCGCCGCGGACGGCTCCGTGACAGCAGATGTCAGTGCCTCGGCCAAGAAACGTCCCTCCCGTGGAGGCTCTTCACGTGTTGTCACAGTCGACGACCTCGTACCGGAGCCTGAGCAGACGACACGCCCGGTAGCGGCCACTGAACCAGCCGCTGACCTGAGCGAACACCAGCCCGCGGAGCCTTCCATCGATGCGGGGACCCCGCAGACGCTTCCCGAGGCCGATGTCCCCCATTCGGGGGACGCATCCGAGCTCTCAGATACCGATCCACGGCCCGAGACCACCGCGGGTGACACGCCCGCAGACGATCCGGCGCCCAGCAGCCCCACGCCGACCCCGGTCGTCGCCGAGGCCGGGGATCCCCGCCTGCAGCTGCGCCGGGAGGCGGCCACGGAGACGCCCGAATCCCCCGCCCGCCACGGGTGGCGAGGATGGTGCAACCAGAGGCTCGGACTGTCCCTGGCGGCCTCGGCCGCAGAGCAGGCGTCTCGGGCCCGCCGCACCCGGATTCAGCGGCCGCTGGAGACTCACCGCACCGTGGCGGTGCTCCAGCTCAAAGGTGGGGGTGGGAAGACCACCACGGCCTATCACCTGGCCGCCACTGCCGGGCGGGTGCGCGGGGGCAACATCTTGGCCGGGGAGTTCAACGAGAACCAGGGCACCCTGGCCGAACGCTCCCTGGCCGGCGGCCACGCCCGCACCACCCTGGATCTGATCCGCAACCTGGACACCGTCACCCGCCGCACCGCCGACCTCGTGCGCTACGTGCGCCCCCAGGGCGACGACCGGATCCACGTGCTCGCCTCCCCGCCCGAGGGCACCGACCGCACCCGGGTGGACGGGCGCTCCGTACGCGCCGCCCATGAGACCCTGCGGTCTCTCTACAGCCTGATCCTGCTCGACACCGGCAACTCCGCCCAGTCCTCCACCTGGCGCGCCGCCGTGGACGTGGCCGACTCCCTGGTGCTGGTGGCCCACAACCGCGAAGACGACGCCCGCCTGCTGGAAGCCACCGTGGCCGCCGTCGCCGCCGAGGGTCACGGGCAGAAGCTGGCCCGGTCCGTGCTGGTGGTCTCCAACACCGCCACCAACAACACCGAACGCCTCACCCGGCTGCGCGAGTACGCCGAGGCTGCTGGGCTGGCCGGCTTAGTGGTCATCCCCTTCGACAAGTCCCTCCAAGAGGGACGCGCCTTCCACTACGACGCCCTGCACCCAGCCACCGTGCGGGCCTACGAGGAAGCCACCGCCACCCTGATCGACCAGCTCTGACCCGCAGTCCTCCCATCCCCCCCAGGAGGCTGTGATGTCGGCTGGATCCCCCCGTGCCCTCGGCGCCGTCGTGGCGCTGCTGCTGGTCTTCGCCATCGGCTCGATCGTGGCCCTCACCGTGCTCATCGCCACCCTGGCCGAGGACGAAGAACAGGCCTCAGCCAGCTCCTGCACCGTCACCGCCGTCACCACGGGCAACGACAGCGGCCAGCAGCGGGCACCGAACATCCCCAACGGCTGGGCACCACTGGTCGAAGAAGCCGCCCAGACCGCCGGGCTGCCCGTGAGCGTGGTGGCGGCACAACTGGCCCAAGAATCCGGGTGGAATCCGGACGCCACCAGCCCGGCCGGCGCCCAGGGCATCGCCCAGTTCATGCCCGCCACCTGGGCCACCTACGGTGAGGGTGGTGACCCCTTCGACCCTGAAGACGCGATCCCCGCCTACGGCCGCTACATGGCCGCCCTCAAGGAACAGATGCAACCGATCGCCGGCGACGACGCCGGCGAGCTCGTGCGCCTGACCCTGGCCGCCTACAACGCCGGCCCCGGGGCCGTGGAGCAGCACCAAGGCGTGCCGCCGTACCAGGAGACCCGCGACTACATCGACACGATCCTGGACACCGGCCAGTCCCAGTTCTCCGCCCACTGCCAAGCCCCCACCGGGGCCCTGGCCTGGGACGGAGACCTCGGCGACGGTCAGTGGACCACCCCACTGCCCGGGGGCGTGTTCACCTCCGGCTACGGCGGCCGCGCCCTGGCCGGGGTCCCCGGGTGGGCCAACCAGCACGAGGGCGTCGACATCGCGACCCCCGGCGCCGGCAACGGCCGCGGCGGGGTCGTCGTCGCCCCCACGTCCATACGAATCACCGGGTTCAACGCCACCGACGGGTGCGTGATCGCCAAGGAGAACGGGGACGACCCCGACTTCGGCTTCGCCTTCTGCCACCTGCACTCCTGGGACGTGGCCAAAGGCCAGCAGCTCAAACGCGGCGACGTCATCGGCACCGAGGGCAACCGCGGACGCTTCGGCATGGCCACGCACCTGCACTTCGAGATCTACAAACCTGACGCCCCGGAGATGGTCTTCCCTTACCAGGGGCACAACATCGACCCCGAGCCCATCCTCAAACAGAAAGGAGCATGGCCGAAATGACCCGACACCGCCTGATCACCGCCCTGGCCTTGTGCCTCCTACCCCTGACCGCCTGCGGGCCAGAGGGGCCACAGCAGACCAGCGAGCAGACCGCCGCTCCTGCCACGGCCACGCCCTCCCCCACCGAGCTCACCGTCGGGGAAGGTACCTTCCCCGACCCGGACACCGTGGATCGCAGTGACGTGGAGGCCACCGCCGAAACCGCCGCGCTGATGCTGCACTCCTGGGACACCGCCACCGACCGCACCCAAACCGCCGCCGCCATCCGCACCAAACCCTTGATGTCCCAAGAGTGGGCCGACCACCAGGTCGAGCCTGAACGCAACGGCAACCAGGCCGCCTGGCTAGAACCAGCCGAACACCAGGCCTACAGCGCGCCCAGCCTCGTGCCGGCTGTCGGTGACGTCTCCCGCGACGTCGCCAAGGACAAAGCCATCCGCGCCTACGACCTCACCTGGCGATGGATCAGCCGCGACGACCACCAGATCGAGCCCACCGGCCAACGCCAAGTCGTCATCTACCTCGAGAAGCACAACGGCCAGTGGGACGTTGTGGGCCACCAATCCCATGACCTGTAGCGATCCGACCGACACACCCACGAACTTCTAGCGCTAGTACAAGCAATGTGAGAGGGTGGGCGTATGACGGAGTACACACCGCCCAAGCTGCTCGGGAAGCGAGTGGCGTTCAGCATGCGCGTCCTGCCCGAGCAGCACCGCCGTGCGGCGGAGAAGGCAGCTGCTCTAGGGCTGTCCCAGGCGGACTACGTCGGCGCTTTGATCGACCGTGACCACGGATTGCCGAATGCGATAGATGATCGGCAGAACGCTGAGGAGCTCCCCATCACCAAAACCGCTTAAACGACTGACGGCCCGCCGTGGAGGGCGGGCCGTCGAAGTCAATCAGCTGTCGTGAGTTTGGCGACCTAGAACAGCTGGTTCAACAGAAACCGGATGAGAACTGCATATGAACCCATTACCAGGGGACCGTTGTGTCCCCTAGTGTACCTGAGGCGCGTCCGCAAGTGGACCCCGCCTTACTCGACATTGCCCTTTTTTGCCCCGAGACCCCGGCCCGCCGGTTTCTGGCGCACCACCGGATCGAGTACTTCCGGTGCGGTCAGACCAAGTCGCAGGCGTTCCCGAACCGTGGGCGGCCTGCTGGTGACTTCGCGTTCATCCAGCTCAACCCGGCCGATTGGTTGAACTTCCTCGTCGTGGACGTCGATGACGAGGACGCGTTGTTGAACCTGATGCACCCGGCCGTGCCGGAGCCGACCTGGATCATCGAGAACCCGCAGACTGGTCATGCCCAGGCCGGATGGGCGATCGAACCGGTCTACCGGGGCGAGGGCGCTCGGCCGGGCCCGATCCGCTACGCGGAGGCGGTGCAGCGGGCCCTGGACCGGCTGGTGGACGGGGACCCGTGCTTCACCCGGTACCTGGTGCGCAACCCGGCCGCTCAGTTCCCGGCCGGGCGCGTGTGGTGGGGCCGCAGAGCCAGCCCATGGTCCCTAGGGGATCTCAAGGCGCACATGGCCGAGTACACCGACCCCTTCCACGACGAGGCCATCGACGGACCCGCCACACCAGCCTGGGACCCGGGCACACCCCTGCTGGGACAGTCCGGCATCCCGCGAACCTCTGTCTCGGACACCGCCACGGAGGTGGGGCGCAACACCGCGGTCTTCCGCGCCACCCGCCGGTGGCTGTGGGACCAGCGGCAGGCCCGCCACCAGACCCCCAGCGAGGCCGCCTCAATCGCCCACGCCAGGGCGCTCAACGCCCAGCTGCCCCACCCTCTGACCGATAGCGAGGTCGCCTGTCTGGCGCGCTCGGCCGTCCGTCAGGTCAACGCCGGCAAAGGACGCCCCACCTCCACCAGTGGTTCCGATGCTGCACACGAGTATCTAGCGCGGATGGGCCGCCGCGGCGGGAAGGCCAGGACCGAAGCCAAGGCGCGTGCGGCGGCAGACAACGCCGCCCAGGCCCGCCAGGCCCGCACCCACCGTGTGGGGCAGTTGCGGGCTCTAGCGGTGCAGTTGCGGGCGGCGGGGGCGACTTACCGGGCCATCGCCGAGGCCGTAGGACGTACTACACGCACCGTGATGGCCTGGTTGAAAAACGAGCCCACCACACCCGCCGGCGGCCCCGTCGAGGAGGGTGAAATTCTCCAAGCAACAGGTATTAGTTCCGCCCCCCAGGTGTGCCCCGCCCCCTCCCCTAGCCTGGAAGTGCCCCCCGGACCTGCCAAGGAAGAAGATGCCCCCATGACGAGTGAACCCGCCCACCAGTGGCCCGAAGGAGTCCTGCCTGGAGAACCAGATCCCGACTTCCGGGATCGGCTCCTCCCCGAGCACCGCGGCCTCACTCTCTGGGTGCCCCTGGACTACCTGGAGGATCAGCCCATTGGCTCCGGGTACTGGTCTTTCACGACCGCCTCCGACTACTGGGAGACAGTCAAGGACGGACCGTTCCACGGCGCTGCGTTGGGAGGGCGAGAACTGCACGTCACTGAAGTGGGGGCCCGTGTCGGAGAACTCCACGGACTGCGCTTCCCACACCTGACCGCTGTCTCCTACGAAGTACCTCGAGTCGCTGGCGACTCCCGGTGGTCAGCACGGTTCCCCGGCTACATCGTCCACTGACGCGTCGCGTCCAAGGTCAGTGCCACAGTGCTCTCAGGGACTTCGCTGTCTCCGGGCCTGTCCGACCGTTAGCTGGTCCGGTCAAGAACGCGGCCGACGGCGGTGAGGTGCGGGAGTGAGGATCACCGCGAACATCTCCTGCAAGGCAGCGAGGTCATGGTCTTCGGCTGCGGCCCGGGACGCAGCGTCGTTGACCGCCCCGGTGATATGGGTCCAGTCCAACCACCAGCCGGCGGCTACCGCCAGACGATCGAAGAAGAAGCGCTGGGTGCGCCCGTTGCCCTCCCGGAACGGATGCAGATAGTTGACCTGATCATAGTGATAGGCCAACCGTTCGATGAACCGGTCCCGATTCAGGTGCTGCAGGTAGCGGTCCTGGCGGACCTGATCGAAGACGAAACCGGCCGAGCGGGTGATCATCGACACCGGCAGGAACGGCTGCGCCCCTGGGACCGTCTTGCGCAGATCCACGGTGCGAAGCTGCCCCGCCCAGGGATAGATGTCCTGGAACAGATGACGGTGAATGGCTTGCAGCTCAACCAGATCTCGGGTGGGCGCCGGTGGATGGCGCCATAGCTGCAGGGTGCGGACCGCCACCAGGTCGGCTTCCGCGGCGGCGAGCTCTACGGCGGTGCGCGCGCCGATCAGGTTGGTCAGGATCCCGGTGTGCGGGTCCAGATATGGGTCACGGTGCGGGCCGGGGGCCTCACTCAAGGCCGTAGCGGGCGCGCGTGCGCCGAACCAGCTCCTCGACCTCGAGCCCACCTTCGGCGAAACGATCCATCTCAGCACGGGTCGCTGTGGTGACGTGAAGTCCTTCCATGGCAGCACTGTGCACCACGGAAGCTACCTGCTGTGCCCGGTCCACTTCGAGGGCCGGTGGCAGAATGTGCTGCTGTGCCATGGAACCTCCCCGGTGGTGTGTTGGGCCGTGCTATGCGCTCTAGTCTACCAAGCGCCCCTGACCAGCATCTGGGGTCATACGCGCCGGGGACGCCAGCCTCGGTTGCGAAACGCACTCCCTGGCGCAGCATCCCTTTCCACGACGCCACCCCAGAAGCATGACCTGTAGAATTAATGGTAGATAGCTAGTTAGTGAGCGTGCTAGATAAATAGCTATTTAGCTAGATATCAATCAAGCTAACTAGACAGATGGCTTGATGGCCCTCAAGCTTGATAGCTTGAAAGCATGCAAACCCTCATGGTGTACAGCGAATCCGGTGGAGTCACTAAGACCACCACCGCCGTCTCCCTAGCAATGGTTGCCGCCGCCGAGGGACGTCGAGTCGTCCTCGTTGACCTCGACCCCCGCGCGGCCTCCACCAAGTGGTTTGGGGTGGAGCCCTCGGCGGAAGGAATGCACGTTGGGGCAATCCTGGGCGATGAGAACCCCGAAGGCTGGGCCGAAGACCTCGCGGTGCCCAGCGGTTGGCACCCCAACCTCCGGGTCATTCCCTCGGCCCGCAACGTCTCCAACCGCGAGGCCGACCGGGCCGATCACGCAGAGCTGCGGCTGAAGATCTCCCTGACCGGCCTGCAGGCGGATGTGGTGGTCATTGACTGCCCGAACCGGCAGGGTGGGCCGCTGACGCTGTCAGCGTTGAATGCGGCGGACACCGTGGTCTACGCCGCCACCGCCACCAGCGATGGCATCGACGGGGTGGACGGGGCGAGGCGCACGGTCGCCCAGTTCCGCCGGCACCGCCAGCAACTGGGCGCCCCGGACACGCTCACCGAGGCCGGCATCGTCGTCGGTGGGGTGAAGGAGACGATCATGAGCCGGGCGGCGGTGGCCAGTATCGAGGAGCTCCGTGCCACCGGGTTGTTCCTGGAGCCGTTGATCCCGGACCGGGCCATCGTCCAGGAAGTACGCATATCGGGGGAGTGGTACGGCCAATACCGCAAGGGCGCCCGGGTGCTGGAGGCCTACACCGCGATCGCGAAGAAGGTGCTGCGATGACCGATAAGCCCGAGCGTCCCGCCTCGCTGGCCCGCCGCCGGCCCCGCCCGGCACCGGATGAGCACATCGACCCGGTCGACTACACACCCCCAGCCCCCGCCACCCCCCAGCCCCCGGTGCAGCAGGTGCCATCCCCGCGGGTGCAGGCGTCACCGACGGCGGTCGCGCCCAAGCGTGGGCGGGGGCGGCCGCGCCGGGAACCCACGATCCAGCTCGGGGTGCGGGTGGCCCAGGACGTCTCCGACCTGATCGAGGAACTCACCGAACACGACGGCACCGCCCGGGCCGTGATCGAGAACGCCGTGCGCGCCTACGCCCAACAGCTCAACCGATAACACCGGCCCCCGAGGGGGGAGGGGAACGGCCGCGGGCGGCTTTCCCATGGTCCAGGACGAAGGAACCCGGCTCACCGTTGCTGGTGGGCCGGGTTCTCTCATTCTTTGGACAGGCGGCGGGATCCGGTGGGTGGTCCCATGGGTCTTCGAACGACGCGGGTGCCCGCGCACCTGCCGCAAGGAGCCAGGGCCAACCCCTAGCCGGGTCCGTTGTCGGGGGCCAAAGGGACGACCAGCGCTGTCCAGGCTGGACGCGGGGCGTCCCGGGGGCACCGTGACCGGGAACGGATCATCAGCCCGTCACCGGCTGCTCACCGTGCGGCGGGGCCACGGTGACAACCCCTGTGCACGAGCCCTGCCCCGAGACGTTCCCCGGTGATGCCACGGCCGTGACCGTCGGCATCAGACCCCACTGCCACGGATCATCCGGATAGGCCCGAGGGGGTGTCCGGGTGGGGGAGTGGGGTCTACTGGGCGGCGTAGTAGGCGTCCTTGACGGACTGGTGGATGCGGCCGCGGTCGGAGACCGGGTGACCGTTCTCCTTCGCCCAGGCCCGGATCTTCGCCGTCTCCGGGTTCCCACCAGTGGAGGAACGGGTCCCGGTGGCCCGGGTGGGCTTGGACTGGGCCCGCCGGCCGGCGGCGGCGTAGGGGCGCAGGGCCTCCCGCAGCTTCTCCGCGTTAGCGGTGGAGAGGTCGATCTCGTACTGCCGGCCGTCCACACCGAACTGGACGGTCTCATCAGCAGGACCACCCTCGAGGTCGTCCTCCAGAATGATTTGTACGCTCTGGGCCATCACAACACCTTTCCCTTAGTCTCGTCGTGTCTTTCACCGAAATGCACCCACGTCCCGGAATACCCGGGCCGACCCCCTTTCCCATGCTTCGGAGGAAGGAAGGATGTTGGAGATTGGCGTGAGCACACTCGCGCACCGATTACCCTACCGGGAAATTCCTCGTTCCCCATTGTCGCAGGGGGGCGATCTCCCGCTGCACCGGCGGTGGTGGGCTGGGTTTTTCCCTTCTGGCTACAGGCGACGGGAGAAAGTGGGTGAATCGGGGGATGTCTGCGATCCACTCCAGTAACCGCGCACCTTCCGAGAATGGCCAGGATCAACTCCCAGCTGGTGACGGTCCCATAGCGCCAAAGGGACTATGGGCGCGCGGCCGTCGACGCGGGGCGTCCCACAACACCGAGCTGAATAAATCCCTGCAGCGAGCCACCAGACAATCCGGCCAATTTTCTGAATTTCTGGGTCCTCGCTATGGCGGCGTAAGACCCACGTACCATCAGTTGCAGACGGGGCAGGGTTCATAGAACTTCAACGGTCTACCGCAGCTCAAGCACGGCGGCGGGGCGCATGGCCACTTGACGTGTCCCGCATTGACCCTTTTTGCAAGTTGGGGTGTGGGCATGGCAACCGCATTGTCAGGCACGTCCGGGCAGTACAGGCGGTAGGCCGCGAGCCGCTCTCTGGCTGCAGCGGCTTCAAGCTCATCCTCATTATCAATGGGGCCGCGGTTCTGTAGATCCAACCAGAAGTTGAACCCCGGGCCAACCCTCCCGGATCCCTTCTGCACGACAAGGGCAGTGACCGCCGGCAGGTTGCGTTCCTTGCACTCCTGAAGCACCCGGTAGAGCGGGTGCCTGATCCACCGCGGGAGCAAACTCGTGGTCAGTACCTTGGTGCTCTCGAACAGATGGTCGCCAAGTTCCTGGTAGGTGATGTGGCCGCCATACGTCGAAGCGACGGACTCGAGCTTAAGAATCGCCTGCTCGGCCCACAATTCTTTCGCTTCCTCGAAAGGAAACTGTTTCTCCCGGTGCGGTTCCCGCCATGTTCCCGGCAGCTGGCTCGTCATGTTCGTGTCCCCTCGACGACGACGGTGATGCCCACAGTCACGAATCTACTCCGGATACTTGGGGGGTCCTTGCTGAGGACGTGTGCACGGACGGAAACGCAAGGCCCTACGCTCTGCGTCCGGGAGCATCGTTGTAAGCGGATAGCTCAACGATGTTGCTTTTCTCTTCCGCACACAGAGGATTCAGGGCCCTTCATTATGGATGTGTGCGGCCGGTTGGTTGGCCTGCCTGTGAGGGACGTGCCGTTGATAAATATCACGCAGCTTCGGCGGCCGGGAAGAGATCAACGAGTACACCGTTTGAGGACACCAGGGACTCGAGCTGCTCCTGGGAGACCGGGGCGGAGGTCGAGAGGTCCGTATCTCCGAGTTCTGCCATGAACCCTGCTGGCTTGTTCCGCGGGATGACTAATCTCCACGAGCGGTTGCTCGCGTAGATCGCTACGCCATCACATCCGCGGTAATGCTGGGCTTCGATCACGAGTCGTGGGACACGAGGATCCACTCGTGGATCTTCAATCCCGTCGACCTCGAGCCGCACTTGGATGTGGGGTGCCCCTGGGGAGGGCTTAATGCTGATCGAGGGGAGATCCAGTTCAGCGGCCAGCCGCTGGCACCACAGGTCGTCATCGATAAAGTGCTGGGCTGTGCGGAGATCGCGTTCGATGGTCTCGCGGGACAGCGAAGTCCCAGTGACGATCGTGAGGAATTGTGCTGTCTGATCCGTGGGCTGGAGGAGGTGATACTTGTGCGCTGCGATGATGGCGGGCTGGAGGTCTATGACTCTACGTCGCTTGTCGGGTGCCGGCTTGATGACCAGCCAGATCAGGGCAGCGACCACTTCGGGCAGACTGTCAGGCAATCGCTCGAGAACCTGGTCCCGTGTTGCTTCAGGCTGCCGGTCCAGCCACCCATCTCCTGAACCTGGGCCTTGACCCTGGATCTTGGACACGGTGTCATTTCGGTTATGCCGCTTCCGGGAGCGTAGCGGAGGCGGCGGCTTCGTAGGCGTTCGGAGCGATGTTGCCGATCGCGCAGTTGCGCCTGCGGGTGTTGTAACGGTTCGCCCACCGGAACACGGCCCGGTATGCCGTCGGCGCGTCGGGGAACCCCGCCCGACCCTCGAGCAGCTCGCGTTTGAGGGCGGCGTTGAAGCTCTCGGCGAGGGCGTTGTCGGCCGAGGAACCGATCGCGCCCATCGACTGCGTCACGCCCAGGTCCGTGCAGAGCTGCGCGTAGGCCTTCGATGTGTAGACGGCGCCGTGGTCGGAGTGGAACACCGTCCCGACCAGGGAGCCGCGCTCGTGCCACGCGGCCTTCAGCGCGTCCTCGACGAGCTCGGTGCGCATGTGCCCGGCCATGCTCCAGCCGGCGAGCTTGCGTGAGCCCAGATCGATGCAGGACGCGAGGTAGAGGTTCGTGCCGTCGGCGATGGGCAGGTAGGTGATGTCGCCGACGTAGCGGCGGCACGGCGCGCCGATGCTGAAGTCGCGGCCGAGCAGGTCGGGGAACCGCCTGCCGGACTGGTCCGGGATGGTGGTCTTCACGTGCTTGCGCAACCGGATACCGGCCAGGCCGTGCTCGCGCATCACGCGGGCTACTCGCTTGTGGTTGACCCGATCGCCGGGCGTCGTGCCCTCGTTGAGGTCGGCCGTGACCCGGGGCGCGCCGTAGGCGCGGTCCCCGCCCTGGGCGGGATCCTGCAGCACCTGGATCCGCGCCACCAGCGCCGCGTCGGCCGCCGCTCTCGCTGCCCGTGTCGGCGCGGCGGCCAGCCACGCGTAGAACGACGACCGGGCGACCTCGACGACCTCGCACAACCGCTTCACGCCCCAGGCGTCCTTGTGGTCCTCGACGAACTGGAAGCGGTTCACCAGTTCGTCTCCCCGGCGAAATACTTCGCCGCCTGACGGAGGATGTCGCGCTCCTGCGCGAGCTTGTGGGCCTCGGCTTGCGCGGCGGCCAGCTCGGCTTCCAGCCTCCTGACCTTCGCCGCCTGCGACTCCGACCGCCCCGCGACCGGAGCGACCACCTCCCCGGTCCTCGTGGTCCCGGAGCCGAGCTTGTCGACCCACTCCTTCAACGAGCCCCGGGACACGCCCAGATCCGCCGCGATCCCCTTCAGCGTCGCGCCCGGCGTGGACTCGTACAAGTCCACCGCCCGGCGACGGAACTCGTCGGTGTAGTTCTTCCTTGCCATCCTTGGATTCTCGCTTCCCCAGCATCGTGCTGGATTCCGCGTGTCCAAGATCAGGGGTTAAGCCCCCCTGTCCCGACGAAGGGCACTAACCAGCGGGCCCACAGGTCATCAAGGTCGTCATCGGTGAGCTCGATGCGGTCGGGATTCAGGGCCGCGTCCAGTCTCAGATGGACGAAGGTGGTGGCGATCATCGCGAAGTTCCCCGCCGGCGCCAGCGGATTAACCCAGACCAGACGCGGATCAGTTTGGGCAGCGGCCCATCTTCGCAGGGCGTTGCGTGCTCGGACCCGGATGCGGGTTCCCGGCTTCCAGCGACGCGACGGCCTGTCCTCTGAGTTCTCCACTGTTTTGGAAGTGTCTGCTTCGGCCAGACTGAGGCGGATCACTTCCGCCAGGATTGAAGAGCCGGCGTCTGGGCTGCGCTGTGCTGTGGGCGCTCTGCCACTGAAGGCTTCGAGGAGCTCAATCATCGGATCGCTTCCGCCCATGGAACGGGTCCGCCACATCCGGGAGTACGTGTCGGTGCGGGGATCCCGGGCCAACTGCTCCCGTTCCAGTCGCTCCCACAGGGTGTCATCGGCTTGCTCGCTGGCCTCTGCGGAAGAGACCCCACCGGTGGAGGCTGCTGACACCGGTTCGGTGACGTCCATGACGAGATGGTGATGGAGCCAGGTGATCGCGCTGCCTAAGGGATTGTCGAGATCTTCTGCAGTTAGTTCGAAAGGACGATCGTTGCCACCACCTACCTGTGAGGACGTCAACGCTTGGGCAAGAGCTGCCGGGTCGTCGACGACAACCCGGTTAGAGATCACGTCGCCCTCAGCATCGACGAGCTCGACGAGTCGCCCGGAAATCGGCCCTTCGATCACCACCGTGTCCGCCGCGTCATGGGGACCCAAGACGTGATAGTCCGAGAAATCGCTCAGTAACCAGTTCTTCTCTGGCGCCGGGTTGGTGGTTATCTCAATTCGCCTATCACCCAGAGCCACCGCACGGAGGAGAGCCACCGGAGGTGCAGTGGGCTCCTCGTCGGGCTGGTAGGACAGTGCTGCCAGTTCCGTCAACGGGCGGTGGGCGGTGGTGGTGTCAGGCGGGAGGAACATCCGGGCGATGGTCGCTGAATCAACCGTTGTGAGTACGGCCATCTCGTAGTTCCCATGGTGACCGGCAGGGTGCAACAACGCCGCCCGGGAAAGATTGGCCGAGCCCGACAGCAGCCATGCTTGTGATCCAGCCACAACCCCGATCAGCTTGGCATGGACGAACTTCTCGGGCTGATAGAAAGACACCTCAATCGCGGCGCCGCTGGATTCCAGTCGCTGGCGCAGCTTCTCCCCGTTGACGCTGGTCTGCTTGGTGAGAAAAAGCCGGATGCGCTGGGGGCGGTAGTCATCGATCAGGCGCCCCAAAGCCTGCGCGTCGGCGTCAAAGAACGGAGCAGTCACTAGAAGCTCATCGGCATGACCAGCGATCCGGGGGCGGAGGCGGGCCAGTAATTGCTCCGCAATAGGGGTGTCGAGGTTGTGGATTAACGGAGATTCCGTCGACGAGGTGGCCGCGGGCATCGTGGACAGTTGTTCTTCGAGCGCGGTGAACCTTCCCGCCAGGGTGGTGTCAGCAATGCATGTTACGAGTCGACGGGTCCAGGACCTCCAGGTTGCGATAGCGGCATCACCCTGCGGGGTCCCGGCATAGAAGGCCGTGAAAACCTCTCGTCCGTTGTCGATGCCCCGGGTGGAGAGATTGCCCGAGCCCACCAGCAGGGTGACGTCGCCTCCCTGCACCGACAAATAGGTCTTGGGGTGGAAGACCGCCCCACCGGCTCTTACCCCGCGCAGCAGCCATCGGCGATTAACGGTCGACAGCGTCTCGATCCGCTCCGGAGGGATTCGAGCGAGACTCCGGGTAAGGCGATGCTGGTCGGCGAGGACCACCACGTTCAAGGGCGGAGTCCCTAGGCGGGGGAGGAGGAACTCGATGAACAGGTGGAGATCCAGGTTGTAGGTAGTGGCCCACAGTGCGGTGCAGCTACCTGTGAACAGTTCGGTGACAGGTTGAATGGTCTGCGCTAGAGACGAGGGTGTGTTCTGGTCGGTCACTGGAAGGTCTCCCCGACGAACATGTTGCCGGCACCGGTCAGGACGGCGTGGCCGGTTTTACCTTCGGCCCAGAATCCGAGGTCATGGGTGAGCAGGGCCAGGGGTTCGTTTCTGATGGCTGCCAGGGGGAATCGCAACCGATCCACCTCGCGGTCATAGAACCGCAGCAGACCATCCTCCCACCGGAAGCGGAAGGTGAACTCGGGCAGCTTCGAATAAGCAATGCGCTCATGCACCGGTAGCACGAAGGATGAGACCAGCCACCACAGCGTGTCTCCCATGCGTGGGTTGGTAGCAAGGTGGGACTCCAGGTCATTCGCCACGGCGGCCACGGAGGGCTGCCAGTCGGATCGGAGGTGGGAGGCCATCGCCCATCCCGCACCGGAACACGTCCGCATGCGCTGCACCAGCTCCAACAGGACGATCAGCCCCGACGTGGCCGAACTCGCCTTAGCCGTCCAGGAACGCAGCTCTTCCAGCGGCGCGGTGGCCACTTCCAGGGTAATGCCATCCTCTGCGGCCACAGACAGACCACCGGGAACGAGTTGCTGGAGAAGGCTGGAGGTTCGCTCCTCGGTAGCTAGCAGCGGCGGTCCCGACACCATGGCCTCTGCCATGTCTCTCGTCTCCTGCCAGGTGAGCCCTCGGTCAGCTACACGTGTGCGGGCTAAACCGCGGCGACAGAACTCAGCCCAGATCGAGCACAGTGCTTCCTGCCAGACGTCCTTGGCAATCAAGGCAGCCCACTGCCCTGCAACCACACGGTGATCCTCGCCCGTCACATCAACGGCGGACCACAGCGACTCCCGGTACTCCGCCTCACTAGAAACCAGGGTAGGACGAAGACGAACAATCACGTTGGGATGATCACGAACGATGCTGAGGTAGTGAGCCACGCTGCGACGGCGTTGAAGGACCGCCTCCGAGAGGCTCTGTTCCGTTCCAGAACTAACTTCTGCTTCCGAATCGGTGCCAAAAATAGCCGCGTGAATGGCGGCCCGTTCCTCGGATCGTCGGTCCAGTCCACACAGACAAGCGACCTCAGCCAGTTCATCGATGACCTCAACGGGAAGAGGCTCACCGGTCCTCATCCATTCCCGGTGGTAAGCGGTGTCCTGGACTGCAATGCGGAAGGCGTGGGCAAGGTTCGTTGCTCTTTCCGTCTGGCGCAGTACATCGATCGGGATGGGTTGGTCGCCCAGCAAGGTTCCCGAGCGTGCGACGATGCCGAAGTCCACGAGGGGGGATCTGTAGTACAGGCCGTATCCACCCAGGAAGCTATCCACTGACTTTCCGCGGTGGAACGGACCATTCTCACGTGCCAAAGATCCAAGCTTTCGGGCACCGACAGGGCTAGAACCGCAATTTCGGGGACATCGCTGGACGGCCAGTCCGAAGTCCCACTCCCGTTGCCTGATAAAACTGGACAGACTTCCCGGGTCCGCCCGGTGGTGTTGCTGGCGGTATTCCTCCAGAAGATAGGCATGGAAGGAGAAGTACCTGGCTCGCCGGGATAACTCCAGAAGCCCAGGCAACAGGAGCGGCATGAGGCGATCCTGCGTTGTGGTCTGTAAGCCCAGAGGATCCCGACCCTCCTTCAGCTGCAGCGAAGAAGCCAGCCACCGCGGTACAGATTCCATATCTGCGGTTCCGGCCGTCGCCTGAGGCATCATCATTGACTCAGGCTAAGGCACAGCGATGCGCATGAGGCAGGCACGGGTTCCGACGTAGGTTGTCAGATAACTGTGGGGCGGGTTCAGCAACCGCGGAAAACCCGGGGCAGTCCCCTCCTGAGTCGAAGTAGTGGTGAGTCCTTCGAGCGACTCCTTCTCGGCCTGCCCTAAGTGGCTTCCACGCATTGAAACCTCCGTCGTCCAGGACGGTGATCTCGTTAGTAAGGACCAGGTGTCGGGTCGCCAGGGATTTCAGCGACACACGGGCGATCTGCGCGGTATCACCGCCGGACCCCGGGCAGAAGCGAGTGAGTATGTCTCGTGCAAACGTCAACCGCTACTCATCTCGTACGCCCACGCTCAATCAGCTTCTTGATTTGGGCGTCGTAGACGTAGTCAACAATCTCACCAGACATGATCATGTGGATTGCCTGATTGATTACGGTTCGTGGCGCGACGAACCACTCAGAGGGGTCATAGCTTCGCCCTTTGGTATCAATTTGGGTGATGTCAAGCCGCACCGAGGCGAAGACTTGGTGTAGCAGATGCTCTAGGGCCGACGGCTTGAGATTGTACGTGCGGTAATCCTCGACAATCTTGACGGGAGCCATCAGATACGTCGGTTGCTTGGCTGCGTTCACGAGCCTTTGCTCCACACTTGTGGTTGTGAACCCGATCTTATGCAGGTCTGGGATGCCAGCGATTTGGGGATCGTCGCTCAACGACCGGAGCACATAAATGTGCCCACTTTCCTTGTCTGCATCGTTGACTTCGCCCGCATCGTGGCCAGTGCGGGCGAGAGCCTGACCCTCCTGCTCATGTAGACGGATTGATAGGGACTGTCGATACATTGACGACTCGGTTCCGTTTTCGAAGATAACACGCAGCCGTTGTTTCTGCTCTTGCTTTCCTCCGACCAGTTTGTAGGTCGTGTCTCCGACCTCAGCCACGAATAGCATGACCCCGTTGAGGACAAAGAAGTTGCCTTCCTCGATTGTTTGCACGCCTGGGAACGGGATCAGTCGGAAAGCACCATCAGCAAGCTCGGAATGCTTCGCCTTGAATAGCGGCTCGAACGCATCGAACCCGACCGCTTTTTTTCGCTTCGCGATTGAATCAGGTGATTCCGGTGTTTTCCGCTGGGGCAGCTCGGAAACATCCAGGAGTCCTGACTCGTCACCAAGTAGGTCTAGTTCGTCCCCATCTAGCAGATCATCGATTGTCGCCGGCGTCTGAG
Organism: Kocuria sp. CCUG 69068; assembly: GCF_020833785.1. Taxonomy (NCBI): domain Bacteria; kingdom Bacillati; phylum Actinomycetota; class Actinomycetes; order Micrococcales; family Micrococcaceae; genus Kocuria; species Kocuria sp. CCUG 69068. Next base: position 42,985 of record NZ_PDDL01000005.1, on the reverse strand, counting down.
GTATCTCCAGTAGCCCGAACTCGTCAAGGTGTTTGAGGGTGGCGATTTTCTTTTCGTCGGCAAGGATACCGTCGAGTCGCGCGCCGAGCTTGCGTTCGGCGATTTCCCTGGTCGTGGAACTGGGGATCCGATCATGGGTGCGCCGGAACTCTATGATTTCCAGGAATGCACGCTCCAGCCGGTCGTTGGAGGTGACTTTTTTCGGCTTCTCTGGAACGTCGAGCAAGCCGTCGGCGTCGGCGTCGATCAGCGATTGCATGTCCATCTGCGGTTTCATGAAGTCGACGGCAGACACTTCGCTCTCAGGTGTGGTCATGATTCACCAGGCATCTGGGTCGCCCGCTGCTCCGCAAGGTGTTGCTGCTTTCTCCTTTGGAGAAACAGCAGCGCTTCGGCATAGCGCTTCTCAGTCGCATGGTCCGAGCGGACGTTTGGTTTACGGCCATGAACCTTCACCCAGTTCTGAATCCTCGGGAACAGCGCGAATGCTTCCTCCTCAGTGATCTCCACCCGGGTTGCCGTAATTGCATCAGAAATGATCCTCAGGACGTTCGGCGTTACCGACTTCGACATGACCTCGAAGGCTCGCTGGAACGGATTCACGGAGTCGATCAGGTTGATGTTGATGTCGTCGATGTTGACAAACTTTTCCGCCATCTTGATGAACCGTTTGTCGCCGACCTCGCGAACTTCACTGTTCTTGATGACCGAGTCCACGACGACTTGTTGCCGAATTTCCTCAACCTGCGACTCGTCCAGGTCCGGATAGCGCTCACGAATGATCTTAGGGATTAGGACCTTGTTCGTCGTCTCGGGGTCGACGCATCCTGCTGCGGCTTTCGCGAAAGTGTCGTCTTGCAGGATCGTGGCCTTCAGGTCGTTGAGGTCGGTCTCGACAATCTGTTTTACCCGCGCGGTCGACGGCTCTTTGAAGCCCTTGATTTTGATTGCTCCCGGCTCTGGCGAGTCATCGTTGCCGCGCTTGGTCTTAAACGTGAAGTTCTGCGCCAGGACCTGCTCCATCAGCAGCGACGCGGTGATGGCCTTGAGCATGTTGTTAACCGACACCTTCACCTCGCTTTGGGATGCGTCAGGCTCGGCGATGAGGTTGGTGAACTGCGCGTGCTCCTTGCCTGGGCTATCGCGGGTGACCCGACCGATGATCTGGATAACCTCGGTCAGCGACGCCCGATAGCCGACTGTGAGGGCGTGCTCGGCAAACGGCCAGTCGAATCCTTCCTTTGCCATTCCCAGCGCGATGATGATGTCCACTCCATCGGGGTCTTTCGAGGCGACCGTGGAGAGATAGTGCAGGGTTTCGGCGCGCTTTTTCTGGTCCGCATCGTCGACCAGGTCCGCCACCCGAAGGATCTTACCGGTGTCGGCGCGGCGGATCCGGATAATTCCGGTATCTTCGATCCCGACGACCTCACCGATGGAATCGATGATGAATCCGACCTCTTCGATCTTGTCCTTCGTGGACTCACCCGAGTTCACGTTCGGGATGTGGACGATGGTCTTCTTGTCGAGGTCAAGAACTTCGCCTATCGCGTCGGTGTACCGGCCCTGGTAGAAGTGGTGGCCGATGCCGAGCGACTTGAGATGCTCATATCCGTTGAGCTGGTCGTAGTAGTTGAACGTGACTGACGTGAACTTCGCCTCGTCATTGGCAGAGAGCACGGGGACGGAGTCGCCGCGGAAGTAGGAACCCGTCATGGCGACGATGTGCACGTCGGAGCCGTTCATGACGTCACTCAACAGAGCCCCGAGCCGGCTGGCTTCGGTGTCGGCGGAGACGTGGTGGAACTCGTCGATTGCGAGCACTGTTCTGTTGAACGCTTCGGGAGCAATTTTCTCGAACGCGAACCGCAATGTGGCGTGCGTGCAGACCAGGGTTGCGTCCGGGCCTTCAAGGAACTCGACGAACGCGGCGACCTTGCCCACGGAGGACCCCGGTGTGCAGAGGTTGTGTTCGGGTTTGATCTCCCAGTCGGCGAAGAACCCATGCGCGGTAAGGTTTGTGGAGGAGAACGACGCGCCGATCGACCGCTCTGGCACCGTGACGATGACCTTCTTGCGGCCCTGGTTGTAGAGCTTGTCCAGCGCCACGAACATGAGCGCCCGCGACTTGCCCGACGCCGGCGGTGCCTTGACGAGTAGATGTTGAGCGTCGCGCTTGGCGAAGACGCGCTGCTGCATCTCCCGCATTCCCATCGCGTCGGTGTTCACCGACGCGCGCGTGCGGGCGTACGTCACATCAATAACATTGAGTGGCTTGTTCATTCCTTGCTCCCCTTCGAGGCTTCTGCTTCCGTCATCGCCTCATACATCGCGAAGAGGTCCGACAATCTTTGCTCATCCAACTCATAGCCATGCTTTGAGTAGATCGAGTCCACCAGTGCGTCCACTTCAGAGTGCGCGGCCCGAAGATCCGCAGGCATGAGATCGGGGTCGTAGAGTTCGGCGAGAGTTCGCTCGCAGTGATACTCGCGCACATCCAGTACCCGCAACGCCGCCGCAGTCAATCGCTCCTTCACCGCGTCAGAAAGCGGCGGCACCGGGAAGTTGTTGTAGACGATATACGCCCCGTACCGAATCCTGGTTTCCAACTGTCCCGCGACTGCCCTGGTCCAGATGTTATGCATCCGCGAAGTGAGCAGGGAAAAGAGCCAAGGCTCCGCGGCGTACACCGCATTTGCCAGATCCGAAATGATCGTGTCCGTATCGAGAAACCCGATAGGAATATACTCACGACGCTCGGAAGAGACGCGTGGCACGATAATCGATTCTGTTGGCCTATACGAGATCTGCTTAAACCGATTCGGGAATGCCGCGTAATTAGCGGTGGTCGCTGCGACACTCTCACTTCGCCACTGCGCAACAGCTTCGAGACGTTTGGCGATCGGGGCAATGGCTTGTGCCTCCCCCAGTTCGCGGTCGGTGATCCACATGCAGTACCGCTCAATGTCATTAATGAATTCAGTCGAACCGACATAGCGTTTTACGAACTTCTCCGCGGCAGGGGCGACAGTCAGAAGGTCACCGTGCTCGCCCGCATCGAGCACCAAGTGTCCACCATGCCTTCGGCATCGAACCGAGAACCATACGTGGCAACGATGCACTAAGTGCGCGCGTCCGACGGTAGATGAATACTGAAGGCGCATCAGCGAGGTAACCATTAATGTTTGTTGCCTCAATCTGAAGTCCGTCGGTGTAAATGTACTTAGCCCCCGGGCCGGTGCCACGCAGGTTGACGACGACGACAGTCACCCCCGCGTTGCGTTTGGCGTTGTTCTCCCACTTAAACGAGGTGTAGGCGTACCCGATTTCTATGCCTATTTCGAAGATCATCGGGAACATCAGGCCGACATGCTCACCTTGGGTAATCGAGTTTGTCGCGACGAACGCCAGTTCAGCTTTCGTTCCCTTGATATAGTCGGCGCCCTTGACGAACCAAAGCGCGATGTAGTCGAGGTCTTTGGAATAAGGTCGCTTTCCGAAAACGAACGGGTAATCGCTTTTCATCTGCTTACTTTGAGATTTTCCGCCCTTGTAGGGCGGGTTCCCGATAAGGTAGATTTCCTCGTGCCCATTGTTCGAGCAGACGGTTTGCCAATCGACGCGGGTGGCGTTGCCCTGCTGGATCTGCCCGGTCTCCCTAAGAGGAATCAGTGGAAGTTCCACACCGAACTTTTGGAGGAACTCGACATTCATCTGGTGCTTGGCGATCCACAGGGAGAGAATCGCAACCTCTACTGCAAAGTCGTCGATCTCGATGCCATAAAAATGCTCGATATCGATTCGCGAGCCCAATCCTGTCTGCTGATGATAACCCTTGTGCAGTTCACGAATGCGTTCCAAAATCGCGTGCTCCAGTCGGCGCAACTCTTTGTACGCGATGACAAGAAAGTTCCCCGAGCCACATGCTGGATCGAAAACCTTGATCTCGCTGATGCGCTCCAGTAGCGCGACGAGCTTTTTCTCGGAGCCATAAGCGCTGTCGAACTCCTCTTTTAGACCGTCGAGGAAGAGCGGCTCGATGGTCTTGAGGATGTTCGGCACCGAGGTGTAGTGCTGCCCCAGGTCGGAGCGCTTGCCCGGGGTGACGATTGCTTGGAACATCGATCCAAAAATATCGGGGTTGATTTCACGCCAAATCAACGTCCCCGATTGAATCAACAGATCCCGGGCCTTCTTTGTGAAAGCCGGAACCACATTCTTGGAATCCATGGTGAACAGTCGGCCGTTGACGTACGGGAAAGCGGACAGATGGACAGGTTTGTCGCTGGCATGCTCAGTGTCAAGTGCGGTGAAGAGCGTGGTGAGGAACTCAGCGACGTCAGAGCCGTCTGGCTGAGTATGGGAGCCGATGGCGTTGGTGAATTGGCTCTCGGTGAAGATTCCGGTGTCTTCGGCGAAGAAGCAGAACAGCAACCTGGTGAAAAAGACGTTTAGCGCATGACGCCCGGTCGGCGCGTCAAGCAGGTGCGGGTTGGCGGTCACCAGCTCGTCGAAGAGCTTGCCCATTCGCTCTGCAGCTTTGACATCCGCGTGAGCTTCGGCAACATACTGCGCTTTTTCCATGCCTGCCCAAGGCAGGAAAAACGTGAAATGCTTGTCGATCTCCCGGATGGGGATCATGAGATTTTCGCCGGTTTTTGTGTCAACGGCGAGCAATTCGGTGTAGTCGGTGACGATGACGAAGCGGGTGTTGTATCGCACCACGGTTGGCGAGGTCCGCAACTCCTCGATCACCGCAAGCGGGTCGCCTGTTGTTTCGTGGTAGTAGACGATGTTTTTTTGTGCCACCTCGCACGTGGTGTCGTCGGCGACGTTAAGTGAACCGTTGCGAAGCCGCGTGACGTTGCCCTGAGACCGGCCATAAGCGAGCAGCAACTTGAAGAGGAATTCGCGATCGTATGACTCGCGTCCGCCCAGCGGGGCGACTCGATCCTCGATTGCTTTGAGGTTGAGTTTTACCACGCCGCTCCTTCTGCCGCGTCCTTCACCGCATTAGCGGTCACCAACGTTAATCCATTCATGCCTGCGGTCCCCGTTCCGACGATGCCGCGCCGCCCCCGCGCACCCAATCATCGACCTCGCTGACCTGGAACTTCCACAGGCGGCCAATCTTGTGGGCCGGCATGCCCTTGTCGGCGATCCACACGTAGACCGTGTCCTTTGTCACCCCGAGATGGGTAGCGATATCTTCAGCCGACAACCAAGATTCCTTCACGGGTGCCCTCCCTCTGCTTGCGCGCCCGGAAGCGGGCTCAAACCCTGATCCTAATGGGTTACCACCGGTCAAACTGGACTTAACCGGCCCTTCACAGATGAGCATGGGTGGGCGTCTTTCCCCACGGCCGGTGACCGCTGGCGGCGAGCAGGGCGCGTAGCCGGTAGTTGTCGAAGTTGCGGAACCCGCGGGCCTCGCGGCGCATCGTCTCGATCACGCCATTGATCGCCTCGGTGGGGCGGTTCGAGGCGCCGGCGGTGTCGAAGTAGGCCAGGATCGCGGACCGCCACCGCCGCAGGGTCCGGCCCAGGCGGGTGATCTCGGGAATCGGGCAGCTGGGGAACGCAGCGAGGATCTCGGCGACGAGCCGGCGTCCTTGTTCGGGCCGGGCGTGGTAGACGGCGCGCAGCTCCTGGTAGCGGTGCTAGGCCTGGGTGACCTCCTGGTGCGAATTTTCGGCCGCCAGCTTCGCGTTCAAGCGGGTGATCTGCTTGGCGTGAGTTGTTCGGCGCCGATCTACAGGGTCCGGCGGATTCCGTACAAGGGTTCGCCGGCCCGGCCGCGGTAGCCCAGGGTGTCCTGCTGCAGGCGGCGACGCACCTCGACGACGACCTGTCCGCCGAGCTTGACCAGATGGAACGCGTCGAGCACTGTGATGGCCTCCGGGAGCTCGTCGCGGATGGCGTCGCCGTAGGCGACGCCGGTGCGGCCCTTGATCAGGTCCAGCAACCTGGCTTGGGGTCGGCCGTCCTCGCTGCGGGAGTAATCCACGATGGCGGTGACCAGCCCGGCTCCGGGCGCCCCCACGTGGCGCCAGACGTGCTCGTCCACACCCAGGGCATTCACCCCGGCCAGCTGGTCCCCGGCGGCCAGCTGACCCTCGATGACCGGGGCGAGGGCGTGCCAGACAGTGTTCCAGGCGACCCCGAGCATGTCCGCCAGTGCCGAGACCGCGATGTCGTGGGAGCGCAGCTGGGTCATCGCCTAGGCGATCGAGCGGGTGGTGAGCTTGTCCTGCGGCGCCGCCAGCTGGTGGATCTCGCTGAAGGTTGTCGTCTGGCAGGCATCCTCCTGGCACCGGTGGACCCGCTTGCGCCACACCACGCGCAGCGGCCTCCGGCGCAGGGCAGGTCGTGCGGGAGCACCTTCCGGCGGCCATGACCGGTGGCGAGCACACCGCAGCCCGGGTAACCCACCAAGGACGGCACGGTCTCCACCACCAGGGTGAACGAGCCTGGCCCCCGGTCCCTGGGCATGACGTGGACGTCGGGCAGGTCGAAGAGTGCGCACGCGGGCGCGCAGAAAGCGTGAGACACATCGAGGCCTTCATGGATCAGGTTGCTTGGTCGCTACCCATCCTGGAGGGCTCGACCTCTACCCAGGCCTCACAACACGCGCTCCGGAACGCCCCCGCACCTGGCTACCCATGCTCATCTGTGAAGGGCCCAACATAGGGCCTGCGTCACCGGCGGAACGACAGCTGCCATCCGTTCGTCGGGAACAAAAGCTGCGCCAAGATTTTAAAAAGAGCCAACCGTCAAAGTCCCTAAAAGTAGGGGCCACTAGATTTTACGAATACCCGCGGCCTCCAAGCGTGACCGCAACTCCCCAGCAAATTTCTTGTCGACATTTGCGCAGTAAGCATAATGTCCCCACATGTAACTCATAAATTCCAGGTCAGAATCAAAGTTGCGCGAAACGGAATGTTTAAAAATTCCAAACTTTTCCAAGCTATACAAATGGGCACGTAAGGTTTTTTTGTAGCTTTTGTTCAACCAAACATTTTCTTGACCCACACACAAACCCAGCATCTTGAATTCTCTTACATTGGGGAAAATTTTGGTTTTTCGAGAATTCGTCACAAAACCTGATTGCAACAGGGCTTTACGTAAATCATGGTAAATTGACGTGCATTTTGATCTAGAAAGAGGTACTGGTGAAGAAAAAGTAATATCGTCAGCGTACCGAGTAATCACGCCGCCCCACTTGTGGCTGATCGCTGATAACTTTTCATCCAAATCGGCGCAGACCATGTTGGATAATTTACCGCTGGTGGACGCGCCTTGGGGTAGGTATCCTGGGTCTAAAATTTCATAAACCAACCCGTCTTCGACGAACTGTCTGAGTGTGACGGTGTGTCCGACGGTGGAAATTAAGGCCATTTCCAAGGACAAAAGTTCAGGATATCCTAAATTATGAAAAACCGAATAGATTTGTTTAGACGCAACCGAAGTGAAGAAGTCACGGACATCAACATGAATCATTGCTCTGGCCCCAACATGCTGACCAGCTGCCGCAAGCGTATTGCGTCCCGTTTCAAATGCGAAAGATAGTTCAGAGGCCGGCGCTGTGGGAAGGCAATTATGCAAAATTGTCTTTTGCAATGACTTTAACTGGGGAGAAGGTTCATAAATAGTCCTGTATCCACTCCCTGATTTTTTCTTTATTCTTCTGGATTTATAGTGCGCTTGATGATTAAAAATTACATCACGCGCATCTTTATGTGCCACCTTTGCTACAACGCAAAGGTGAGTAAGGGTGTATATGGGAGATACACCAAACTTTGAGCAATCATGGTTTACTTTTTGGATTTCTCGAAAAAGATTACGAGAGCCTCCCCTGTTGCTCAACTCTTTACTATAAACGTGGGGTGAAACATTCCCTACCATTGATTTCCCTCATGCCGGCGAAATTTTATGAAATTTCGTCGGCGTCGATCTGTGGCTATCCATAAATATATTCAATAGTTCATCAATAGCCGGCTTGAACCACCTATACACGTGCACATGTCAATTTGCAATGTGCCATGGGGTCCAAACGACGTTGAACCAGGCAAGGCCTTTTTGGCGCCCTGCCGTCAGACCGTGTCATTCATATTGAATGACGAAACTAGGTGATTATCTCACCCCACGCAAAGAGTGAGGGTAGTACAAAATGTCTCGCCCGTCAACTTTCTCCTTTAAGTATCGTTTGGCTTTGGCATAGTCTGAATAATTTCCCTTAGCGCCATAATTTTTGACAACTTCTATCCCCTTATCGGTAGGGGAGAAATCTGAATTTATCCACTTTAAATCTATTAGGGACGATTCAGCTCTGCGGAACCTAAAATATGGTACGGAAAGCAGGCGGACCGCGTCCCACTTATCGTATTTAGCTACGGCGAGCAGTAGGATATTCCATCTCGGATCATCTTTAGTTCCCGGCCTGAGGGCAGCTTGTTTCAGCCTTTGATTTTCCATTTTTTTCAGGAAGGCCGAAGTTGCCTTATCCATAAGGCTTGAGTCCACTTTATTATATATGCCTGATTTATATTGCTCGCTTACGAGGTCACGAAGATCGTCTGGAACTCTTTTTGACTTAAAAATTGGTCTGTAATTTAACACTGACCCGATCGCTTTGGCCGGCGCATACAGAAAGTCGGGAACGTTATTAGGGCAGGAAGAACCTAGCATTACGGTTCGTGATGCAGTTTTGCCGTACCCAAGGCCTTCCGAAGCCTTGCGTTTTTTTGGATCGCCATATTTCTGGAAAAAGTCTAGCAATTTTTCGTGATCGTCAATATCTTTAATATCAAAGAATGATTTTGTTTCATTTAGGTATCTAATTTCGAAGGGGATAGTTTTAGACCCGCGACTCACATTCGTATTTTTGAGATTTAGTGGGGTTCTCGAGGTCCACTCCTGTATGGTTTGAATACCTTGAGAAGTCGCTGTCCACGATATTACGCTAATGCTTACTCGGCGACCTGCAAGAACTCCAGTGGTGCATGCAAGAATAGTACTGCTTAGAAAATCGACAATTTGCGCTCCTGAGCCAATGTTGTCCGTTAGTAAAATTAAGTGAACGTCTTGATTTGAGTCTGCAAGTAACCCTATTTCGCTTCTTCCGCGAAGGATGGGTTTATTTTTATTAAATTCGGGCTCTCTTTTTCTACGTTCGTATTCGTCGCGTATTACAAGATCGAGATATTTTTCAGAACCGGACTCTTCGTCTCGGACTTCTGACGGATAGAAATGTTCGTATAGACGATGAGTGGGCCAAGATTCCTTGCTCTTATGGGACACTTGGTTGCCAATATTCTTTTGTGCCTTTATAGATACTTGAAGCGGAGGCTGATCAACATCTAGATGTATTGAATTAATGAGCGGAACGTATTTAATCCCCTTTTGATCCGATTGAAATTTTAAGTGTCGTTCTATATCTTCTTTCGACACAATTGACTCAATAATCAATTTTGATTTAGATGTGATGGTTTCATCGATTAGTTCAGACAATGCAGATAGCAGGTCATTGGTCACTTCATTCGTCGTCGCAAATCTTAAGCAGGTCAGACTCAATGATGCTAATGCTCTATCTGATTCAGGAAATTGGTCAAGCCAAGATACTACCGATGGGCAATTCAATATTTCGTTTTTTTCAAAGTTGTCTGATGGCAATTGGAATTTTCCTCACTGTCGGTCCGAGTTTAATGTTTAATCCGGTGGATGCTTCTTGCGTTTATTCTGTGGGTGCGACTCTTGCTCCTAATGGGAGGGAAGGGCGGTTTCCTATCCCCACGCTATGTGTCATAAGTTGGAAGCTGTCGCACACACATGAGGGATCTACGGCAAACCATACTTTGTGACCTCAGCACATTCCGGGTTATGGACAGCAACTAGCTGTCATCGGTCACCAATGACAGGCGTTTGCTGTCCTATGTGGAGTGCTGAGATATCCTGACTCGTCGCCGAATCAGTCGGCGGTTCCTCCAGAGCGAGGGCCTCTTGAGGAGAGGGAAAGGGCAAGGAGGCCACCCCGGTGGGGTACGACTTGCCAGCGCTGGTGGGGGCGGATGTGCGGGTCCAGGTGCATCCGGGGTCGCCTACGTGGATGAACAGTGTGGGGGCTTCTCGTTGAGTGGCGTAGGCGTACATCTGGTATTGGTCGGACATGGACATCTTCCCGGGCTCGAGAGCAGGGATGGTTTTATATTTGGCGTCAATGACGACGAGGGCGCCTGTGCGGTCGCGGAGTTCGATGTCGGGGCGCTTGGGCATAGGGGTGTCTTGGAAAATCCGCAGTTGCGAGGCGGCGGTCTCCATGCTGTATCCGGCGGACTGGAAGCGACGTTGAAGAATTTCTTCCCAGAGGCTGGAGGTGGCGATCTTGATGCTTAGTGCCGCCCCGTTGTGTCCTGAGGTGGTGCCGAATCCAGTGGCTTGGGCGAGTAGAGCTTGGGCGGCTCGGTAGGCCTGCTGAGGAACTCCGGGAGGAAGTTGCTCGTGGGTGAGGGGAGCTTCCTGGAGCACCTCATAGGGGGAGGTGACCGTGACGGTGGACAGGTGGGCATCTGCACTCAAAACGCGTTCTCGGGTGGTGCGGCTGCGCGACGTGGTGTCAGGGAGTTCGGTGAGGCACTGGCGCAGGGCGGCCCGGATGGTTTGCCACAAGAGGGTGTCGGTCGTGAGTTCCGTGTACTGACAACTGATGGCCTGCTGTCTGCGACCCTTGCGCTCTACCAGATCGTTGACCAGGATTCTGCCGCGCACGGCCATGAGCGGGCCGGCGTTGCGGCGGAATTCGGGCCGTTGGTATCGGATGGCTTTTGTTGCCAGCTTGGTGAACTCCTCCATGAACACCTGTCGCAGTTCCGGTTGCCGCGTGGCGATAGCTGATGCCAGCACGGCGGGGAGATCGGTGGAGTCTTGCAGAGTGAGCTGATTCATGGCCCCAACCAGTCTCCACATGGCCCCGTCCTGGAGGTCCATCTGCGGACCGTCCTGTTCAGGAACTCGTGGGGTCGCACCAAATGACCTGGGAGGGACCACTTCCGTGAGCAGCGGTGACGTTCCTTCTTCGCCATCGTTGGCAGGTTCCGCGGCGTCCCCCAAGGTGATCTCTTGGTAGGTAGTGAGGGCATCGGCGATGTCCTCGGGCACTTCGATGGTGTCGAGCTCGTAGACAGTGACAACAGTCCGGTCATCTTCCGGTTTGACTCGTACTAGGGCGGGCGGGAAAGCGTCTGGTGGCCGCCAGGCCTTGGGGTGGACGCGCAGAATCAACTCTTTGCCCGCGGCCGTTCGGATGACGGCCACGCCGATGCCGTTCCCTGTACTGCTCACCTTGAAGTAGCGCACGGGCTCAACCACGGACCGCCGAGGGGGTCATTTGGCGTTCGAAGCTAGCGTCCTTCCCTTCCGCAACGAAGACCTGAGGACGGCGACCGATGCCGCGGCCGACGTATCGCACGCCCGTGACTCCACCTAGTCCCTCGCTGTTCCAGCGCGCCGGCCGGTCGATGGCCTGAATGCTGTCTAGATCTTCCTCCGGGATCATGAACGTTTGAGCGATCTCACTGAGTTGCTCGAGAATGGCGGTGCAGATTTCGATCGGTTCGGCCTTGGTGAAGAAGTAGGAGTGGCCAATCAGCGCGTCCGGCCCCACCAGCTCCTCAAGATTCTGGTTGAGCTTCCCCCACCAGCCAATGAGGCTGACAGGCGTGCCGTGCTTTTTGGAATGCAGACCCGCAGTGGAGAGTTCGCCGATGAGTTCTTCGGGATCCATCGGGTTGATGGTGCTCCACTGGAAGCGACGGCGGAGGGCGAGGTCGATTCTGCCCACGGATCGGTCGGTGCTGTTCATGGTCCCGAGGATGTGCAGGTTGTCCGGGACTACGAGGAAATCACGCTGGTCCTTGGACGGAGTCTGGAGTTGGGCTGAGTAGACGTAATCGACTCCGGCAAGCTCCGGATCCGAGGCCAGCTGGTCGTTCAACTCACTGATCTCAACCCCGGTCAGTGTGGACGCCTCCCACATGTGCCCCAATGCATGGAGCCTGCGGACGGGAAGACGCTTGGAGCTTTCCAGGACCATGAGGAGATCGCCGAGCACAGCGGCCGTGTTAGCCCGGTTGATCTCATCAATGACGAGCAGGTAATCGTGGTGGGGATCTTTGATGGCTTGGTTACACATGTCGATGAAGAGACCATCTCGAGGTTCAAAGGTGTCACCGGACGGACGCAGCCCCCGAACGAACTCTTCGTAGGACGTGGAGGGGTGGAACACCGTCGTTCTGATTCGACCTTCATAGCGATCGTTCAACTGACTGACCATATGGGTTTTGCCCACGCCGGCGACACCCACGGTGATGACGTTTTTAAATGCCTTCAGCGCCTGCCGCGTCCGGGCCGCAGCGTCTTGGGCCTCGACCGGGTCGACCTGGCCTGTGATGGGCGGGGCGTTATCATCAACGTCTTCCATGATTTCCCAATATGCAAGGAGATGATCAGCCAGTTGCTCCTGGAGTGACTGGCGGATATTCGAGTCGGTATCGAATAGTCGCTCCGCTGCATTGTCGTAGATTTCTGAAACGTATGACGAGCCGTACTTTTGGTAGCCTAGTTTGCGGCGGATTGTAAATTGTTCATCGCTGACTTCGGCCGGCCACGACACCGATGGCGAATTAGTCTCACTTATATTGTAGGAAAGGACTAGTCTTTTGTCCGCCCGATAGTATAGCAAGGCGATGTAGATGCCGTTTTGCACCTCTTGGTCGCCAAGAGTGAATGTCATGTGTGCGCAATCAGCGGGGGTTCCTTGGCCGAAACTGGCTTTCACGCGAAATCCGACGGTGTTCTCAATTTTATAGGAAGACCAGGAAAGCTTTGGCTGGATAGAATCAGCATTTTTCAGAAAAGGCTCAAGATTTTCATTTACAGCAACTTCGGCAATTCTCAATATTTCAGCCGCCGCATCCTCAGGGGAAAAATCGTCGTCTGCTATATTTTCTAAGCTCCCGCCTGTCGCCGGATCGTACTGTTGCTCCTCGGGCGATGTCCGGATCTTGTAACGACCATTGGATACCTGCACGATGGGTGACACGCCCGGGTTTTCGCGAATCACTTCGCGCATCACACGATTTACCGTCTGCCAGGGTGTCTTGCCCTGCGACTCAACGTAACCCTGTCCTATGGCGTAGTCGGCTATGGCACGACTTCCCATCGCTTCGGGTGCGTGTTCTTCCAGTGTGTTGATTACTGCTTCGCGCCAAGAACTCAAGATGAGGCCTTTCTCCATAGGTGCCCTGCAATCTCACTGCAGTCTAGGGATAGGCCAACCACAGTCCATGGATTCTGGTGTCTAAGAAAGTGTCGGTCGCCCTGAACATCCCAATTCAGGGCCACCGGGCTGTCATCGGAGTCTCGACAGTGCTTGCCAGAAGCTGCTCTTCTAGTGAGAGTCTCTGGTCACCTGCATGCTGTCCCTGGGTAGAAAGGATTAGTGAGCGGCGTAGTAGGCGTCTTTGATGGACTGGTGGATGCGGCCGCGGTCGGAGACCTGGCGGCCTTGCTCACGGGCCCAGGCCCGGATCGCGGCGGTCTCCCCGGTAGAGGTGGAAGTGCTGATAGTGCGGTTGGTGCGCCGGTTGCCGGTGGGGGCTTTGCGGGCGGCGGCCACGAAGGGGCGCAGGGCCTCGCGCAGTCGCTCGGCGTTGGCGTCGGAGAGGTCGATCTCGTAGTCACGCCCGTCCAAGGCGAGGGTGAGGGTGCTGTCGGCGGGGCCGCCGTCGAGGTCGTCCTCGAGGTGGACTTCGACTTTCTGGGCCATAGGTGGCTGGTCCTTCCGGGTGAGCGGGTCGTAGAACAGGGCTGTGCCGGCGTACGGGGCGTTAGGAGTCGTCGGTGGTGTCATCGCCGACCGGGTTCTCCTGGAGAGCGACGGCGTCGAGGTCCTGCACTGCCTCGGCGTCCTTGGTCGGCACCGTGATTTTGGTGCGGTTGCCGGTGATGACAGTGCCCTCCTGCGTGAGGTCCACGCAGAGCATGCCGTCCTCCAGGAAGGGCTTCCATCGCCTCGTGGCAGTGGTGTCAATGCCGTAGTGCTGGGTAAAGGCAGTAGCGGAGACGATCGCCTGGCCGGGACCGCGCTTGGACCCGTTACGCACCGCGTAGGCGTGCGGGGAGGAGTCATCGGTCGCCCGCAGGGCCATGAACTGCCGGTCGCGATCGTAGAGCAGCTCCACCGTCTGCGCGTTGTCGACGAGGTCGTGGGCGGCTTTGTTCAACGAGATCACGCCGCGCTTCTGGATGGTCACACTCGGCGCCTTGGCTAGCGGGGTCATTCTCTTGTCGAAAACTTCGAACGGCATGATTCCTCCCGTAGTCAGTAAGTGCAGGGCACAGTATGCATCGTTTTCATTGCACGTGTTGCATGGGCAATTGCTGAGCCTCGGTGATGTGGTGTCTTGGAAGGCAAGGGATGCGAGACGTCTCGTCCGGCCAATTTTCGCCCGCATGTTTCCGCGGTTCGGCCTGTCTCGCATCCTTGTGCTTTATCCGTGCCCCTAGAATCGGATACTCAACGTCAGTTGCGAGACAGAAAAGGTGGACATGGGGAAGCTAATCGGGTATGCCAGGGTGTCGACGCGTCAGCAGGACGCAGACCGTCAAGTGTCCGACCTCTTGCATGCCGGTGTACGGCGCGATGATGTCTATGTCGATCTTGGAGTGTCTGGAGGCCGTGGCTCGCGCCCTGCCTTCGATAAGGCGGTGGCTGCGCTGGAGGAGGGCGACACTCTGGTGATCACCACGTTGGACCGGTTGGGGCGGTCGACGCAGAACATGCTTGCCTTTGCCGAGGCGCTGCGGGGCAGAGGTGCCGGGCTGCGGGTGCTGTACCTCGGTGGGGGAGACGTGGACACCGCCACCCCGATGGGGTCGATGGTGTTCACGGTGATGGCGGCCTTGGCGCAGATGGAGCTGGAGATCAAGCGGGAGCGGATCACCGACTCGGTGGCGAAACGCAGGGCCGCCGGCAAGGATCTTGGCGGGCGCCGTCAGACTTTCACCGATTCCCAGATCCGCAATGCCCTCCGGCTCATTGATGGCGGGGAGCCGGCCACACAGGTCGCACGGGACCTCGGCATGTCCCGAGCGACGCTCTACCGGCGGATGCGCGAACTGCCGCCCGGAGCTCCCTGACTTGTGATGACTTCTCTGCCACTGGGTGCGCGGCAGGTCTGTCCGCGGCGTCCGGTAGCGTTGCGGAGTTCGAAGTATCTGACGATAACGAGGGTCTGGGAGCACGCTTGAAGAAGAACGCCACCATGCATGAGCTTCTTCGGCAGCGTTACGGGCGCAACGGAGACCGTCCGGTGGCATTTGTCGACGAAAGCTACCTTGCTCCTGGTTTCATTGCCGCGCAGAACCTAGATGCATCGAGCGTGGACCCGTTTTATGTGTTGACTGGGGTGGTCGTGTACCCCGAGTCGTTCGAGCAGATGCGGCAAGAGCTGCTGGACATCGTGGGGCAGGGGTTCTTCCATGCGACCCAGTACGGGCGGGGAGCAAAGGATTCCGCTGTGCTGAGCCAGATGGCGCAGTACCTGGTGGACGGCAACGAGGTGGCTCTGGTCTCCGTCAGGATGCCCGCCGTGGATGATCTCGACGAAATGGCACACTCCCGCACCCTTTGTTATCGGGGTCTGCTGAAGGAGCTCTATGAGGGAACTCATCATGAGCCGGTGCGCTTGATCGTTGGGGAGGAGCGCCATGAGCGTCGCCTGAACAACTGGGATCAGCGTGTCCTCGCTGATGCCAAGAAGGACGGTGTGGTCGGCCGCGATCTGAGCCTCATGCTGGCTTCTCCATCGGCGGAACGACTGTTGTGGCTTCCCGACCTCGTCTCCAACGCCATGTACCGCTACCTCGTGGGCACTGACCTGACAAACTACTCCATCCTGGAGCCCTGCTTGGAGATCCTCACCGTGGAAGACGCTGCTGAGGTTGAAGGCGCTCTTACGGCATCTTAAAAAGAAGCAGCCCCTGAGTGCCGTAGCAATCAAATCAGGGGCCAGGCTGACTGTCGGCCCTTGCGGGCGGAGAGCCAACTCCTTGCTTCGTTGCTCAACCTACTCCGCTCGGCCCTATGACGCAAACCAGGGATGTGGGGCGGGGTACGATGCGTACGCATCGTACCCCGCCCCACATCCCTGGTCATAATTCCCCTGGTGCAGGAGCTTGCAGATGCATGGCGATGGGACTGTCCCGGATTCCCTGCCCTGCGCTATGGCCCGCTCAAACAGCGGGGCCTCTGCCGGTGCGGTCGCCGGTGTGCATAAGGTCCAGGTAGATCCAGCCGCGGCGGGCCCGGATCACCTGGACCGTCCAGATCAGCACGATGAGGGCCCCGACGACCGCCCACCAGGGGCTCGAGCGGATAATCGCCGTGGTGGTCAAGCCGGCCACACCCGCCAACATCAGCACCGCCGCCTCCAGCTGCTGGCACGCGAAAGCGCCGGCGGTGATCCGGGTGCGCGGATTCTCCGGGAGCCCACGGGAGACGGCGGCGAACACCAGCCACCGCTGCATCGCGCCCCGATCAACGTCCACACCGAGCCGCGGCCTGGGAGCACGCACGAGTGCGTGCAGGACACTCGCCACCGTGATCAGCAAGATCAGGGGGAGATGACTCCAATCCTCGAGCGCATCGCCGTGCCCGTCCAAGCTCCACTGCACCACCAGCGGAACACCGACCGCCAGCACGAGCACGGCCGGCACCGAGTGCGCGAGGACCCGGCCCACGGTGGGCACCGGAACGGCGTCGACCTGTCGGACGTCATCGTCTGAGGCGCGGGCGTGCAGGGCCTGGAAGCTGGCCCAGTGACGGCGGAGCTGCAAGGCGGCGACTACCGCGAGTCCCACTGCTCCACCGCTGGCCGCGAACCAGGAGAACTCTGGCCGGACCCCGGCGCCGAGGGCCATGCCGGCAAGGACTGCACCCAGGAACACGAGAGCTGCAATGTTGTTGCAGGCGGACACGACCACAGCGCGGCGCACCAGCGGATCGTCCGGGACAGGGCCTTTCCGGGGGATGGCGGACAGCGCCCGTTCCATCTGCTTGCGCTCGGTACGGGTCTTGCCGCCAGGCGGCATGGCCCCGGCGTAGTGGCCAAGCAGAGCGACCAGGCCGACCAGTGCGATGACCGGCACCGGCCACCAACCGACCCGCGCGTCACCGGCCTCGTCCATCAGCCACCAGGCGAGCAACGGGATGCCGAGAACCGCCACCACAGCACTGGGCAGCGCGCCCGCAACGACCCGTCCGACGGAGGGCACGGGCACCTCGTCGGTCTGCTGGGCGGGCGGGTCCATGGCGCTGACGCTACCGGCCGGTACCGCCTGAGCGCGCGGGGCATAAGAGGGGAACGACGGAGCCGGCGCCGGCGTGCCAGGATGCGATGACGCTGACATGGACGGGGGCGAGATTGAGGCGCAGGAGACGGTGGGCGATCGCGGCCTGGACCGTGGCGGTGCTCGGCGTCGGGGTGTGGCAGATCGGGCGGGGCAACGGCGTCTACTGGGCGGCCTTCACGGTGACGTTCGTGGGTGGCTACCTGCTGCTGATGCGTCTCAGCGACCGGCGCGACCGGCCATGAGGGCTCGGGCCCCGCGGCACCGGGCGCCGCAATCGGTGCAGGCGCGTTGGTCTGAGTGGCTGGGCGTGCTCGCCCTCATCGCATTCCCCTTTCTGCTCGCGTTCCTGATTTGGTTCGCGGTGCGGACCGACAACGTGGCGCTGGCGATCGGGATGACGATCAGTGCGGTGGCCGGGACGTGGTGGCACGACAAGCGCAAAAGCCGAGCGAGGCCACCTCGAGACGAAACCAGCGGCCCCTGATGCGTCAGGGGTACCCCTCTTGTGCGTCGTGGTTGTTAGGTGGGCCGATCGGTAGCGTCCAAGCATGGACAAGTCAGCGCCACGGCTCGGTCCCGCCGGGAAACCGCCCAGGTCTCTGCGTCGGGTGGCTCTGATCGTCACCGGCATCAGCGGTGGCATCGCCCTGGTCGCAGGAATGATCACCTGGTTCGTGGAGGAGTCGTCTAACCCTATGCATCCGCTGGGCAACGCCGGGTGGCTCGCTTTTTCCGCAGGCTTCGTCGCGATCGGCGGGCTGATCACCGTTCTCATCGACGTCCTCATACGGGCCACCACCCCCTCCGGGGGCCAGAGCGCAGCGGCACCACCTCGGGCAGGCCGCCCTCGGCCGGTGCGGACTGTGCGGCGCGGAGTGCTGGCCTATGCGATTTGTCTGCTCATCGGCGCCCTGGGGGTCATCGCGTACGGGGTGTACCGCCTGGGCTGGGGCGGGTTGGGCGAGGGAGGCTTCCTGCTCCTGTGCGCTGCAGCCTTCCTCTGGGGCGTGCTGGGTCTGCGGAGATCTGCCGTATCCCCGGGATCGGAGACACTCCCCGATGAAGTGCCGGGCCGCAGCGCCGCTGGAGGGGTGGGGCGTCAGGTGTTGCGTCAGTGGGGGCTGGCGTTCACCGGGGTCGGTGCTGGCATCGCTGTGGTCATGCTCTGGTACTCGGCGTTCATCAATCACTTCTTCTGGTCGGGCATGCTTTTTGGCCCGGCCATCTTCGCCGGCTTTGGGTCCCTGGCGGCCGCAGGGGGGCTGGTCCTGCTGATCGTCGACGGGCTCCTACGCCTCACCGGTCGCCGCTACTAGGAACCGTCTCGCGCACACCACCTCGGGGCAGCATCCCCAGGGCTGGCGATGAGCGCAGCTGAACCTCTGAATGGTCCCTCGGCCCCGCCCCGTGAGGCCAGGGGTTCCTCCGCTGGGGTCGTTGGTACGCAGGCCCGCCACGTGAAAGTGCTGGCCCAGGCGGTGCTGTCCTCGATGACCTGGGACAGGGGTGCGCGTGCCCCCGGAGCGTCCCCTTAACGGATGCACACCTAGCTTTGGTCTCTACTGGGCGGTAAGACGGGGGGCACCGGGCTCCTGTCCGGTCAATCGGAGGGATGGGATGGACCAGCGCCGGGTGAAGCGGTTGATGCTCCTGTGCGGGGTGTTCATGGCAGGAGTTGTCGACGCCGGACGAATACTGAGCAGATGCGACGGTCGAAAAGTGAGCACTCGACGATTGGAGTGTGATCACTGTGGAAGATTGGGCGTTGATCCGTCGGCTGCATGCCGAGGGGGTGCCGAAGTCCCAGATCGCCTCGCGGCTGGGGATCTCGCGGAACACGGTCGCCAAGGCCGTGGCCGCCTCCCGGCCACCGCGCTACGAGAGGTCTGCGGGGCCCAACGCGTTCACCGATGTCGAGCCGGTCGTGCGGGCGCTGCTGGCCGAGCACCCGTCCATGCCGGCCACGGTGCTGGCCGAGCGGGTGGGGTGGTCGGGGTCCATCACCTGGTTCCGGGACAATCTCCGAGCCATCCGCAGCGAGTACGCCCCGCCCGATCCGGCGGACCGGTTGTCCTACCGGCCGGGGGACCAGGTCCAGTGCGATCTGTGGTTCCCGCCGGCACGGATCCCGCTGGGTGACGCTCAGCAGGGATCACCGCCGGTGCTGGTGATGGTCTGTTCCTCCTCGCGGTTCGTCACCGCGGTGATGATTCCCTCGCGCACCACCGGTGATCTGCTGGCCGGGATGTGGCACCTGGTGGTCGAGCAGATCCAGGGCGTGCCGCGGCGGTGGGTCTGGGACAACGAGTCCGGCATCGGTCGCGGGGGCCGCCCGGCCGAGGGGGTGGCCGCGTTCATGGGCACGATGGCGGCAACCCTGGTGCAGCTCAAGCCCTACGACCCGGAGTCCAAGGGCATCGTGGAGAGGGCCAACGGCTATCTCGAGACCTCGTTCCTGCCCGGACGCTGTTTCGCTTCCCCGGCCGACTTCAACGCCCAACTGCGCCAGTGGCTGGTGGGTGCCAACACCCGGCGGGTGCGGGCCATCGCCGCCCGGCCGGCGGAGCTGATCGCCGCTGATCGGGCCGCGATGCTCCCTTTGCCGCCGGTCGCCCCGGCGATCGGGCACCGCTGGTGGGTGCGGCTGGGTCGGGACTACTACGTGCGGGTCGCCGGCAACGACTACTCCGTGGACCCGACCGTGATCGGGGCCATGGTCGAGGTCACCGCCGACCTGGATCGGGTGCTCGTGCGTCACCAGGGCCGGGTCGTGGCCGAGCACGCGCGCTGCTGGGCGTCAGCGACCACGGTCACCGACCCGGCGCACGTGGCTACCGCTGCGGTGCTGCGCCGGGCCTACCAGCAGCGCCCGCACCCGGGCGCCGAGGCGGATCCGCTGGTGCGGGATCTGGCCGACTACGACCGCGCGTTCGGGATCGAGGTCGCCTGATGGCCACCACACCGGCCGAGACGGCCAAGACCCTGGAGTACCTCACCGCCTCGTTGAAGGCCCCACGGATCCGTGAGGCCGCCGCCCGGATCGCCGACACTGCCCGTGCGGGGCACTGGTCCTACGAGGAGTACCTGACCGCCGTCCTCGAGCGCGAGGTCGCCGCCCGCAATGCCTCCGGGGCCCGGCTGCGGATCACTGCCGCAGGCTTCCCCGCGATCAAGACCGCCGAGGACTTCGACTTCACTGCCCAGACGGCGATCACCCACACCGACTACGCCGCGATGGCCTCGGGCCGGTACCTGGCCGAGGCCGGCAACATCGTGCTCCTCGGGCCCCCAGGCACCGGCAAGACCCACCTGGCCACGGCCCTGGGCATCACCGCCTGCCAGCAGGGCCACCGGGTGCTCTACGCCACCGCCGTGGACTGGATCCACCGGCTCAAGGGCGCCCACGACACCGGGCGCCTGGACGCAGAGCTGCGCAAGCTGGGCCGGTACCGGCTGATCATTATCGACGAGGTCGGCTACCTGCCCTTCGAGCAAGAGGCCGCGAACCTGTTCTTCCAGCTCGTCTCGACCCGCTACGAGAAGGCCTCGCTGATCCTCACCAGCAACTTGCCCTTCGCCCGCTGGGGCGAGGTCTTCGGCGACGTCACCATCGCCGCGGCCATGATCGACCGCATCGTCCACCACGCCGAGGTCCACACCCTCAAAGGCGCCAGCTACCGCCTCAAGACCTTGGGCACCGACTCCCTGCCCAGCACCACCCACCAGACCAACTAGCGACATCCACTGCTCACTTTTCGACCGTCGCTACTGCTCACTTTTCGACCGTCGTTGACAGGAGTCGGGGCCGTGCCCCTGTGGTGGAGCATCGGGCACCTACTCTCACCGTCGGGCTCTAGCGTGTTCATGCCGTGGCTCGGTGTGCTCAGTGGCTCGTTGGCGGTGCTCCTCGGGGCAGGGTTCGTCCTCTGGTCCCTGAGCCGGCGACCGGTGCGGCTGAGTCGACGGCGGTCGACCTACATCGTGCTGGCCGGTTGGCCGGTCGCGGGGGTCTTGATCCTGGCGGGTTCCTGGGACGACCCCACGAGTGCTGGGGTCGCGCTGTTGCCGATCTTGGTGGCGTTCCCGGTCGGGGCTCTTTTCGAGCAGCCGCAACAGGAGCAGCGATACGCCCGTTCTCTCACCGCTCGTCCCCACCGGGCGCGGTACATGATCGTCGCCGGGACCATCGGGGGTGGGCTGTTCGCGGTGATGAGCGTGGTCACGCTCTTTCTCGGGGATCTGGGGTTGGTGGGGACCGCGGTGGGATTCACCGTGATGATGGTGACCTACGCATTCGGGCAGCGCGCCGATCTCAAAGATCTCGCTGCGGGTGTCCTGCGGAACGGTTGTGATCCCGGATCCGGCCTTGGCTGTGATGAGTCCTCACCGTGAATTTAAGGGCGCGGCACCCCATGGCGGCACCCGGGACACCTTGTCCTGCCGCAGCTGGGACGGTAACGATCACCGGTTTTGACGGCACGGTTTCTACAGCCGGTGGTTCCGCGAATATGGGAGGTGGGCGTGCTCTCCAGGATTGAGAAGGTGCTGCTGGCGGTCTGGGTGCTGCCCCTGGTCTTCGGGATCGTGGCCGGGTGGCACACCACCCGATCACCGGGGGACGAGGGCGGGATCATGCTGGCCATGACGGGGCTGGTCGCCGCGATGTACATCGGGTTGCTGGTCAGCATGGTGCGTCGCGCCCGGCGCCGAGCCCGCCTCGTCGATGACCAGGACGGTGCCGCGGGGGTCGGCGACGAGGTCGAAGAAGCGGATGCCGACTTCGTCGAGGGAAGGGTCTTCCACCGTGGGCACGGTTACATCGACACACCGCGAGCCCGTGGGCGGGCCTACCTCGGTGTGCAGTCACTGTCGCTGTTCGTTTTCATCCCCGCGGCCACCTACTTCCTGATCACCCGCGGTGACTGGTTTCTGGCCGTGATCGTCGTACATGTCATCACGCTGCTGACCATGTCGGTCTACATCAACGAACGCGACACCGAGGACGACCCCGCGAAGTAGCCCTGCGGTGTCCTATTGGCTGATCACCACGGGCAGGAACGTCAGGTGTGCCAGGCGTTTCTCGTCCCCGCTTCCCGACACGCTGTAGTCACCGCGCGAGGCCGGCTCGCTGACATCGAGGACCCGCTGGGTGCGCTCATGGTCGCGGATCGTCGCGTGAGCCGACTCGATCAGGGCGGTCGCGTCCTTGGGGTCACGGATGAACACGATCAGAGCGATGCGGGTCTGCCGCCACAGCGTGTACCTCGTCAGCAGTTGATCCAGCCCGTCTGAGAGCGCTTTGGGGCCCTTCCAGATCTTGCACTCCCCGACGAATGCGTCGCGGTCTTTCCAGCGCAGCAGCAGATCGGATTTGCCCTGCCCGATGAACGTTTCGCCGGTGACCTGTCCTTCGAAGTTGGCGTTGAGCACGAAAAGCAGCACATCGCGCAGGGTCTCCTCGTCCTGGCCCAGCAACCGCTCGGCTGTCCCGGGCAGGCGCTCCAGCGCGTTGGAAAACGATGCGATCGTCTGCACCACCGATTCCGCCATCTCTTCGGCCAAGGACCATTCTGGAGCCCCAGCGGCCGCTGCTTCCTCGATCACCCGCATCGACATCGGCGCCGGGCGAACGGGCACTTCCACACGATCAACGGTGGGTTGTGTCAGTGGCACCTGCAGTTGCTCCATCGCCCCGCGCAATGCGCGGGTGACCTTCCACCGAGGCTGCAGCTGCGCACTCAGCACCTCGGCAAATGCGGCCTGGCGCCGCTCAATCCGCTCATTAGCCGTGCGGACGTCCTTGAGGAGCTGACCCTCGATCCGCGCCAGGGCTTGTTCGAGTTGCTCGGCGAAGTCGTCCCCGAACTGGCTCTCTATATTCAAGGCGAACTCGGCGACCGACTTCCCTCCGGAGGACTGCCCCCGCCCCACGATCTCGCTCACCTCCATGAGCAGGCTCAGATCACCGCGGAACGGGTACTTCAGCTCGACCCGGCTCCCAGAGTGGCCGTAGTAGCGGTTAGCCACGTCGAGAACAATCGGTTGCGGCCCGCGGGTATTGATGAGCTCCTCGAGAATGACCTCCAGTGGGCGATGAGCCAGGTCGTCATCCGTCACCTTGGCAGCGACGGTGGCGGCGTAGGTGCGGAGCTTCTCGATCTCGGTGTCCTCGCTTGTCACGCTCTCACCCTAGGACTGACGCGCCCCCTGCCTTGGTAGGTCACCTCGCCCGAGCAGCCTGTGCCGAACATGGGCTCTGCTCAATCCGCACAGGTGAGTGTGGGTGTTACGGATGTCCTCGCTAGTGGCCCATCACGACTTCAAATGTTCCTGGCCAGGAACTCAGGCCCAGCGCATCCCGGTCGGGATTTCCTCGACGGTGCCCAGCGCCCCGAAAAGGAACAACCGCAACAGCAGCACCAGCACCGGGGGGAGGACGGCCGCCCCCAGGATCCAGGCACGGGCCCGGAAAACTGCGGCGTAGATTTCCTTTGTCTCCCCGTCGGCGCCGCCGATCCATTGACGATGAGCCAGGCGAGCCAGGTAACCGCTGCGGTTGCGGGCCTGGAGGTAGGCGTAGGTGAAGAACAGCGCCCCGACCACCGGGGCGACCACCGTCTCGGCGTCCGGGTTGGCGTAGAGCACCCCCACACCGCTGACCAGGGCCAGGAACAGACTCATCGCCAGGACCGCGATATGGAAGGACGTCACCGCCAAGTCGGCCGCGACCCTCGGGACGTCCTCGGGCGAGGCGGCCAGCCGCGCAGCCACCGGGGCCCGGAGGAGGGTGAGCACCACGTTGGTCAACCCGATGAGCATCAGAGCCCCGAAAGCGATCCATCCCATCTCAAGCTCAGCCCATCAGCATCCCGGCCGGCAGATCGGCCTCCGAACCCAAAGCCCCGTAGAAGAGCACCCGGGCGCCCAGCACCAGGAGCGGCGGGATGAAGCCCAGAGCCAGGATCCAGGACCGGGCCCGGGTGGCGTCTTCCCACATCTGTTCCGTTTCCCCCGGGGCCCCACCCCACGGCCAGCCGGCCGCGGCCTGCCGGGACATGGCCGAGGGGAAGCGTCGAGCCTGCAGATAGGCGACACCGAAGAGCACGAGCAGCCCGAGCGGGAAAAGCACGGTCACCGGCCCCGGGGCGGCGTAGAGCACCTGGGGTAGGACGAACAGTGACATCAGGGCGCTGAAGACCACGAAGACGCAGAAGAAGACGGTCACGGTCAACGTCGTGGCGAGTCTGGCTTGTTCCTCCGGGTTGTCGGCGAAGCGGGCGGCGATCCGCCCACGGGTCAGCGCGGTGAGGTTGCCGGCCATGATGGCGAGGAAGGCCACGACGAAGATCGGAAGGAAGGACACGCTGGGGCCTCTCGTCTCGCACCGGCGCCAAATGCTTCCGGTGACCCCAGCGTAGAAGTTGCGGACGCGAACACCCAGACGCCCTATTGGGGTTCCCTTATTCGTGGTTGGTTTCGATGGCCTGGCCGAGGAGGCGGGCGCCGTCGGGGAAGGCTGCGGGGTTGGGTCCGGCGTAGTTGAGCCGGATGTAGGGGCCGGTGGGTTCGGCGGGGAACCATTCGGTGCCTGCGGCGATGATGACTCCGCCTGTCTCGCAGTCGTGGAGCAGGCGGGGGAGGTCGGTGTCGTCGGGCAAACGGGCCCAGAGGTTCAGCCCGCCGGTGGGGACGTGTTCGATGTGGGCCTGGGGGGCGTGCTCGGTGAGGCTGCTCAGCAGCAGGTCCCGGCGTCCCTGGAGCTGGTGGCGGAGCCCGCGCAGGTGGGTCTGCCACCCGGGGTGGGTGACGACGTCCAGGGCGGCGGCTTGGAGCAGCCCGGAGACGTAGATGGATTCGGCGGCGCGGTCGGCGAGGATGCGTTCGTGGGCGGGGCCGCGGGCGATGACCGCTCCGACGCGCAGGGCGGGGGAGACGCTCTTGGTCAGGGACCGGAGGTAGACGACGTGCCCGGAGTCCTCCCGGGCGGCCAGGGGGGTGGGGGTGGTGGTGATGCCGAAGTCGTGGGCCCAGTCGTCTTCGATCAGGAAGGCCCCGTGTCTGGCCACCACCTGTAGCACCTGCTCGCCCACCGCTGGTGACCAGTGGGCGCCGGTGGGGTTGGCGTAGTGGGGTTGGGCGTAGAAGACCCGGGCGCCGGTCTCGGCGAAGGCCCGGGCGAGGTCGGCCGGGTCGGGCCCGGTGGGGCCGGTGGGGACCGGCACGATGCGCACCCCGGCTTGGGTGGCGGCCTGGATGGCCCCCCAGTAGGTGGGTGATTCCAGCAGCACCGGGTGCCCGGCCCCGGCCAGGGCGCGGAAGATCGAGCTCAGCCCGCTCTGGGTGCCCGGCAGCACGATCACATCCCGCGGTGTGGGCGGGCTGACCCCGTCGGGGGTGGAGGCGCGCAGTTCGTGGGCGAACCAGGCCTGCAGCTCGGGCAGACCTGCCACCGGTGGGCGGGACAGGGCCGCTTCCGTGCGTGCGGCCCGGCTCAGCGCGGTCCGCACCAGCCGTTCCGGCAGCAGCTCCCGGTCGGGGTAGCCGGAGTGGAAGGCGATGACATCGTTGGGAGTGTTGCGCAGCGCGGTGGACACCGACCGGGCCGGTGCCTGGGGGGCCCGCAACGCACCGGTCTGCCAGCTGTAGTCGGCCGGGCGGGCAGTGCGTGCGGCGCGCACGAAGGTCCCGACCCCGGGCCGGGTCTCGACCACCCCCTGGGTGGCCAGGGCCCGCAGAGCTTTCTGCACGGTGACCGGACTGGCCTGGTACTGGGCCACCAGCGCCCGGGTGGAGGGCAGGCGGGCCCCCGGGGTCGCACCGGCGATCCACGCCCGGAGCCCCTCGAGAATCCGGGAACTGTTATCGTTGTCCATGAAAGCTAATAGTAGCGCTACTGTCGTTTTGCCCGAACCGATATCCCCTCGACCCGTCACGGGGGTGTGGTGGGGGTCGCTGGGTGTCACCGCCTTCTCCTTCACGGTGCCCTTCACCCGGGTGGCGGTCGAAGGCCTGGACCCGATGTTCATCGGCGCCGCCCGAGCGGTCGTGGCTGCGGTGCTGGCCGCCGCCGCGCTGGTGCTGACCCGCCAACGCCTCCCGCGCGGGACCCAGTGGGTGCGGCTGGCCGTGGTCGCCGGCGGGGTGGTGGCCGGGTTCCCGCTGCTGACCTCCTACGCCCTGACCACCACCCCGGCCAGCCATGGTGCGGTGGTGATCGCCCTGCTGCCGGCCGCCACGGCGGTGATGGCCGTGCTGCGCACCCGTGAGCGCCCCGCCCGCGCGTTCTGGGTGATCACCGGGATCGGGGCGGTGGTGGCGATCGGTTTCGCCTCGGTGTCCTCGGGTGGCCTCGGGCAGCTGCACGGGGCCGACCTGCTGCTCCTGGGGGCGGTCGTCGCCGCGGCCATCGGTTACGCCGAGGGTGGGTTGCTGGCCCGTGAGCTCGGCGCCTGGCAGACCATCTCCTGGGCCCTGGTGCTCGCCTTCCCGGTGATGGGGGCCCTGACCCTGGCCTCGGTGTACCAGCAGCCCCCGGCCGGGACCCCGGTGCAGTGGGCGGCGTTCGCCTACCTCGGGGTGATCAGCATGTTCCTGGGCTTCTTCGCCTGGTACCGCGGCCTCGGGCTGGGCCCCATGGCCCAGATCAGCCAGATCCAGCTCGCCCAACCCGTGCTGAGCATCCTCTGGGCCGGGCTGCTGCTCGGGGAGCACCTCACGCCCACCACCATCGTCGGGGGCCTGGCCGTCATCCTCTGCGCCGGTGCGGCCGTACGGGTCCGGCTGAACCCCGCCCCGCGCACGTGACCTCGTGCCGTCGATCTCCCGGGTACCGAGTGCAGTAGGGATTTCACGGGCGCAACGCCCATCTTCCCGACGACGCGGATGCGTGATCATTGGCGATTCTCTGCTCAAGCACAACGATCTACGGGCACGGGGTCCGGCAGGTCGGAAAGGCGGTAGGACCGGAAACTTCTCTCGGTCTCGCTCTTATCGGCTAATACCGCGCCGGCGTCAGCACCCCATGGTCGTGTTCGGCTAATAGCGGGATGATTCAATGCGTTGAACTGCCGGTGGCAGGCACTGTTCTTCTCGACCAGGGTCGTGGTGCTCAACTGTCCTGGTGCGTGCCGCTGCTGTTTAGGCGGCCGCCGAGCCGGTCGAGGCCTTTGCGGATCATCGTGCTGTATCCATCGTCTCCCAGGGCGCCGGCTGCCGCGCGTCCCAGGACGAGTTGCTCTCGGGCCCGAGTGATGTCGCCTTGGCGTCGGTAGCCCTCGCCGAGATTGAGGTGGAGGCTAGGGGCCAAGCCAGCCGCCGAGGCGATCCCGACCGGGCTCAGATCGTTCTCGTGGACCTGTGAGAACTCCTCCAGGGCGATCTCGTCCCACCGCACCTCATTGGCCAGGTGCGGCTGAAGGTCAGCGAGGTAGTGGGCCAGGACGCAGCGCTGGGCGTGTTCCTCCGGGCGGCTGGCTTCCCACAGGGCGCGCAGCCGCGGGGCTCCCTCGCCCGGATCCTCACCGAGCACGGGGGCCAAGGCGGTGGTGATGTCGTTCCAATCAGTCATGGGCTGACCCTAGGACCGGGTCCGAGGCGCCGGCTTGTATGAATCGGACATCAACCCAGCGCGGTGCTGGGCGTCTGGCCGGCCAAGGCGTGGAAGTCACGGACCAGGTGCGGCTGGTCGCTGTAGTTCGCCTTGGCGGCGAGATCGGCGAAGCTCGTGTCCGAGGCGGGGCGCCAGAGGGCGGCTGCCCGGTGCAGACGCAGGATGCGTCGTACCAGCACCGGTGCCAGACCGAAATCGGCCACGCACTGGCGGTGGATCTGACGAACACTTACCCCCAGCTCCTCGGCGATCTGCTGGACGGTGCGATCGGCCTCCAGATGCTCCACGAGCCGCAGCGTACGGGCAGCGGCCGGCCGCTGCGCTGCTCGTGCTGTGACGGTGTGCGCGAGCAGTCCCACGGCGGCGCCTTCATCGTCCATCCCGGTCAGCTGTCGCTCGGCTTCGGTGGTCGCGGCCGGCCCCCAGACCTCGGTCAGGGGGCACCACTGGTTGCGCCACCGCTCCAGCGGTGCACCTGCGACGCTGCGTCCGTGCGCGAGCCCGATGCGCACCCCCACCACTGCCACCCCCGACCGGGACGGCACCCAGGGTCTGGTGGCGGGCCCGAACCACCACAGGCGCCCCTGGACCCAGGCGATCCCGCACCGGGCATCCGGTACGACCGGCCGTGCCCGCCCCGCCCCGGTGGTCAGGGCGTAGCCCACATCGCACACCCCGGCGCCGAGAACTTGCCGGGGATAGATCCGTGGTCCGGGCCCTGGTGCGGGATGTCGATTCACAGTTCCATTGTTCCCGCAACGGCACAGGCACTCCGGGAACGAGTGGACACGGGCAGGCCAGGCGGCACAGCTTGGGACGCACCGCCGTGAACCGCTGTGGGGAGGCTCATCGGAAATACGCTCCTGTCGTCCTCACCGGCGGTGGCCCGCCTCGGCGACGATGTGCTGCAGGACGTCCTCGGTCCTCGCCCCTGCCACACCGGGGGCCCACGGGTGGGGCCAGAGCCGGTGGTGGCTGACCCATCCGGTGCGGATGCCGATCTGATGAGCTCCTGCCATGTCAGTGACCGGGTGGTCACCGACCATCCAGGACTGTTCCGGTCGGTGTCCGCTCTGGGACAGCGCGGTGTCAAAGACCAGCCGGTGAGGCTTCTTGGCCCCGACCGCCTCAGAGATCACCGGGTGGGGGCTGTAGTGCAGCAGGCCGGTGCGGTGGAGCTTGTGCTTCTGCTGGCCCACCGTCCCGTTGGTCACCACCACCAGGGCGGCACCCGTCTCGACCAGGGCGTCCAGGGCCTCGATCACCCCGGGATAGACGTGGATGTGCTCCAACAATTCACGGCGTAGGCGGCCCACCAGGTCAGGGACCGGTGTGCTCAGCTGGAAGCGTGCCCGCAGCAACGCGGCCAACTCCGCCCGGGGCCGGTAGCCGTCCTGGTCCGCGGCGATCAACCAATCTAAGTCGGTGGTATTGCCGTCAACGCCGGCCAGGAAGTCACGGGCCCAGGTGGTGAAGGCGCCATGACGGTCCACCAGGGTGTTGTCCAGATCCAGCATCACCAGCACAGCAGCGACTCTACGGGCACCGCGACACACTGCATCAGGGTTCCCTGGATCCAGTCCGACTTCGTGAGCAGCGTGGTGGTGCGTGTGGGGCTGTGCTGGCGTTCAGTAGCCTGGCGGCATGGACTTCCTGGCGATCCCCACGCTCACCGGCACTGTGGCCACGCTCGAGCCGCTTGCGCCAGAGCACGCCGGGGAACTGGCGGAAGCGGTCGCGGAGGAGGACCTCTACCAGCTCTGGTACACCCGTCTGCCTTCCCCTGAGGGCATGGGTACGGAGATCGAGCGCCGTCTGGCCAAGCACAGGGCTGGTCAGGTCGTGCCGTGGACGATCAGGGCTGCGGACGGGCGGGCGGTGGGGATGACCACGTTTCTCAACGTCCGTGCCGATCACCGGCGCCTGGAAATCGGTTCGACCTGGATCGCTCCCAGTGTCCAGGGCACCGGGGTCAACACCGAGGTGAAGCTGCTGCAGCTCACCCACGCCTTCGAGGCTCTGAACTGTATCGCGGTGGAGTTCCGCACGCACTGGCACAACCAGCGGTCGAGGCGGGCGATCGCCGCCCTGGGGGCGAAGCAGGACGGGGTGCTGCGCAATCACGACCTGTGGCGTGATGGGACCATGCGCGATGTGGTGGTGTTCTCCATCATCAACAGCGAGTGGCCCACCGTACGGTTGTCCCTGACCGAGAAGCTACGCACCCGCCTCCTGGGCTGAACGCCCCCGGTGTTGTGCCGGGAGCATGTCCCCGGGATGGTGGGGCCGCCGATGGACGGCAGGGTCCGTGTTACCGCCGTGAGCGTGCTGTGCTGCAACGACCGTTGAAGGGGGGCGAGGAAGTGGAGCTCGTACGCAGGGCGGTGGAACGGCCCGGGGCGCGGATCAGCTATCTGGACACCGGCGGTGCGGCCCCGGTGGTGGTGTTCCTGCACGGGCTGGCCGGCAGCGCCGGGGAGCTCGTGCCCTCGGCCCGGGCGCTGTGGCCCCAGCACCGGTGCGTGCTGGTGGACCAGCGCGGACACGGGCACAGCACCCGGGTGCCGGCCGACACCGGGCGACAGGCCTTCGTCGGCGACGTCGTCGCGGTGCTCGATGTGGTGGCACCCGATCAGCCGGTGGTGCTGGTGGGCCAGTCCATGGGAGCGCACACCGCGGTACTCACCGCCGCCGGCCACCCGCAGCGGGTGGCCGGTCTGGTGCTGCTGGAAGCCGATGTGCACGGCGGGGACCCGGGCGAAGCAGCCGCGGTGGGGAAGTTCTTCCGTTCCTGGCCCGCGCCCTTCGCCTCCCGGGCCGAGGCCACCGATGTTCTCGGGGCGAGCCCCCTGGCCAAGGCTTGGGTGGCGGACCTGGAACCCACTGATCAAGGCTATCGGCCCCGGTTCGACCCAGCCGTCATGGAAGCCGTGCTCCAGGCGGTGCACGTGCCGCGGTGGGCCGAGTGGGCTGCGGTGGCCGCCCCGACCACGGTCGTCTTCGCCGCGGAGTCGATGTTCACCCCCGCCCGGCAGGACGCCTTCGTCGCCGCCCGTGCGGGCACCCGACGGGTCGATCTGTCTAGTGGGTCCCATGATGCTCACCTGGACGCCGCCGAGGAGTGGACCGCCGCGCTGCGCAACACCCTGAAAATCATGCCCTGACAGCGGGTGCGCCGGTCGGGCACCAAAGCGCCCCTGATCTCCTGCACCATCGATGGCAAGAGGGAGTGCTGTCAGGGGCGACGTATGGCAGCCAGATGGCACTCGGGAAAGCGGTGCAACGAGTCAGGCAGGCTCACCGTGCGCCAGGCCTCGTCGAACCCGGCTCGGGCAAGCCGTGCACTCATCTCCTCGGGATGCCAGCGCCAGGCCGGTGCCACCGCGTGATCGAACGGCACCACCGGTTGCCCTTCGCCATCGGTGCTCTGGAAGGCCAGCAGCACCACGCCGCCGGCCGGCATGCGCTGTGCCCAGGAAGCGAGCACGCCACCGATCAGGTGGGGGACGATGTGGATCAGGTTGAACCGGGCCAGTACACCCCGCAGCGGAACCAGCTGATCGGTCGACTCCGAGGAGTCGTTGAGGTTCGCCTCACCGCGCCGGAACACCACCTCGGGGTGTGACCTGCCGGCGATGTTCAGCATGGCGTCTGACGGATCGATGCCCACGACGTGAAGGCCGTGGTGGGCGAGTTCGGCGGTGACGTGCCCGGTCCCGCACCCGATGTCCACCACGGTGCCCTCACCATGGTGCTCCAGGACCATGTCCGCGAAGGTGGCGACCGCATGCCGTTCCAGAGGTGTCTGGAACGGGTCCGGGAAGGTGAGCTCGTACTGTTCGGCCAGTGCGTCGTAGCCGGGTTGGGTTCCCACGCGGGACAGCCTTCCACACCGCGGTGTCCACCGGGCGCCTTGCCGACTCTCGGGGTGGTGGATCGACGGTTGCGGGTGTGCTCGGGAGGGCTCCAGCGGGGTTCAGATAGCGTGCAGCGCCCGTGCGCAACGCAGCAGTCCCTGGGCCCGAGGCCGCTCCGGTGCTCCGCGGTGGCCGGTGCGTGTTACTGCGTGTGCGCCAGCACGTAGCGGTCCAGGCCGTCCTGGCTGGCCTCGAGCTCGAAGCCGCGGCGGGTGAGTAGCCGGGTCGAGGCGGTGTTGGCCGGATCGGCCCGGGCGATCAACCGGACCGGACCGTAGACGTCCGGGACCGTGGCCACGGCCAGGTCGAGCATGGCTCCGGCCACCCCGCGCCCCCAGTGCTCCGCGGACACCCAGTAGCCGATCTCCACGCCCGCATCGCACCGGGTGGTGACCACCAGGCCCACCGCCTCGCCACCTGCTTCAGCGATGAACCACCGGACCGACCCACCCTGCTCGACCGGCTTCTGCTGCAGCGCGGCACGAAGTCGGTCCTGGATGGTTTGCGGCGCCCAGGGGCGACCGTCACCGACGAAACGGGTCACTCGCTCGTCGGTGGCCAGGCCGGTGAAGAAAGCAGTGTCCGCCTCGTGGAACGGGCGCAGCGTGATCGAAGGGCGGGTGGGCAGGCATAGGGCAAGACCTTTGCAGTAGGAGCGGGGCCCCTGTCACCGTATCCGGCACCGGGTGATCCATGGTCACCCCGTGTCGTGAAGGTCGCAATTCACGCGCGGTCACCGTGGTGGGCAGTGATGCTGCCCTAACGTGGTGAGCGTGATGTGCTCCTCGCCCGCCCTGATCGAACGGGCTGTTCGTGCGGACGCGGTGGCCGTGCACGAGCTTCGGTGCCAGATCGAGGACTGGCTGGGTGAGCAGGGCATCGAGCAGTGGGGCCACGGCCATGTGAGCCGCCAGGAGATCACCGAGCAGATCCGGGCCGGCCAGTGGCACGTGGTCCGAGATCCCGCCCTGGGAGTCGCCGCGGCCGCGCGGCTGTTGTGGGCCGATCCCGAGGTCTGGGGTGCCGATGACACCCCAGCGGTCTATGTCCACGGGCTGATGGTCCACCGCGGTGCGGCCGGCCGTGGCCTAGGAGCGTTTGTCCTCGACTGGGCTGGGGAGTGTGGCCGGGCTGAAGGAGCAGAGGTCATCAGGCTGGACTGTGTGGAGTCGAACACGGCGTTGCGGGCTTTATACCAGCGGCAGGGGTTCCAAGAGGTAGGCCGGCGGGACTTTGATGGTCCCTGGTACAGCGCCACCTTGCTGGAGAGGACCTTGCAGGCAGGGTCACCGCTGGCATTCCGGAAACCGCACCCTATCGACCATGGGGAATAGGAGTTGGCTCAGCGGTGTCCTGCGCGGGTGGCCCCGGTGCCGTAGTGCCGTTCGACCGTGGCCACGCGCACGGTGTACTCCGTGTACCACTCGCGGGCTCCGCGGTGCTGGGCCTCTAGGTGCTCGGTGACCTGTTTCCAGGCCCGGGCGTGCTGAGCGGTCTCCCAGTAGGACACGGTGATGCCGAACCCATCGGGATTTCGGGTGCTCTCCATCGACAGGAACCCGGGTTGTTGCCGGGCCAGCTCCTCCATGTGCTCAGCGGTGTCGTCGTACCCCTCCCCGGGTGCGGACGCCGATCGTTGGCTGGAGAAGATCACCGCGGTATAGGGCGGCCGCTCAGAGGTCATGCTCCCAGTATCAGGGCCGCTGGCCAGTAGCGGTGAAGCGTGCATCAGGCACGCACTGACGCGCACCTACTGCAGCCTCGACGGGCTCGACGGGTTGTGGCGTTGCCGTTGAGGTTCTTGCTCATCCTCCTGGGGTCAGTGTCCGGTGTCGAACCCGGGTTGTGCGGTGCGTTCCTGGGCGGGGAGCAGTTCCTGGAAGAGGGTGATCTGCAGCCCGGCTGGGGCGTCGATCCGGGAGTTCAGCGACTGCCAGGGGGTGCGCACCGGGGCCGCGACCACTTCCCCGCCGGCGTTCTGCAGGCGATCGGTGGTCTGCGGGGCGTCGTTGACCTCGAAGGCCAGGCGGATGGCCGGGCTGGGGCGGCCGTCGGCCTCGATCTGGTCGATGACCTGCTTGTGCGCGGGGCTGGTGATCTCCAGGGTGGCCCGGCCGGCCTCGAGGATGGCCACCCGGTCCTCGGGGCCTTCGGTGAAAGAGGCCGACTCGGGCATGCCCAAGGCGTCGCGGAAGAAGGCCAGGGCGGCGTCGTAGTCTTCGGCCTCGACCACCACGCGCAACTGACGAACCGGCGGGTGCTGCTGTTCAGATTCCATGAGCCCATGGTGGACTCTCACACCGGTGTGAGGATCAAGGCCTGCCGAGGTCGGTGATGACCTCCTCCAGGGTGTCCCGAGCCCGAACCGCCTCCCGCACCGCGGCGTCCAGGCGTTGATGCTCCTGGGCCAGGCGGGTTTGCAGGTGTCCGGTCCGTTCCCGGGGCGGGGCGTCCAGGCAGGGGAGCAGCTCGGCGATCACCCGGCTGCACAGTCCGGCGGCGTAGAGCTGCTGGATGCGCACCACCCGCTCCACGTCACCCGGGCGAAAGCGGCGGTGCCCGGCCGGGGTGCGGTGGGCGCGCAGCAGCCCCTGGTCCTCGTAGTAGCGCAGCGACCGGGCACTGACACCGGTCGCCTCCGCCAGCTCACCGATCCTCATGGGCCCCATCCTCACCCAGCAGCTCAGCAATCAAAGGCACCAAGGGTGGGGTCAGGCCTCGATGCCGATCACCGTGGTGCCGGCCGCGACGTCGCGGGTCACCACCGCCCCGGCGCCGATCTTCGCCCCATCCCCGATGGTGACCGGGCCGACCACCTTGGCCCCGGAGCCGATGAGCACCCGGTCCCCGACGAGGGCGTGGCGCCGGCCCGGGGAGCCGTCGCCGACGAAGCTGGCCCCTTGGTAGATGGTCACGTCGTCACCGATCACGCTGGTCTGCCCGATGACGACCTCGCTGCCGTGGTCGATGAACAGCCGGTGCCCGATCGCCGCACCGGGGTGGATGGTGATGCCGGTGGCTTTCGCGGAGGCGGTGGCGATGGCCTGGGCGGCGGGTTTGCCCCACCGGGTGGACCACAGGCGGTGGGCAATCCGGTGGGCGGCCACCGCGTGCAGCCCCGGATAGCTCAGCAGCGTGGCCGCGATGCCCTGCCCTGCGGGGTCGGCGGCGGCGATCGCGCGGGCATCGGCCAGGACACTGGGACGGGTGGAGTCAACCATGGGCACACCCTAGAAGACATCCGGCCGGGGGCGGCTCACCCCTACCGGCTTTACATATGGCCCGGTTAGCGGCGAACCGTGGTGCGGCAGAGGTTCCCAGGTGGTGGCCCCGAGCGAGGTCCTTGCGTATCTACGCGGGTGTGCGGCATACGGTGGGAGCTATCGAGTGGAGAGGCGTGATTTGGTGAGACGAGCCCTGCACGTGCATCCGCTGAGCACCTATCTGGTGTTCCAAGCCCTCACCCCGGTGCTGGCTCTGGCCTACGCCGCCGTCCTGTCACCGGGCGGCGGCTGGTCGGCCTGGTTGCTGTGTTGGGCGGTGCTGATGGGAGTGGGGTTGGTGTGGACCCAGCTGGTGTGGGGCCCGTGCTGGAAGGCCGGGGCCGACTACGGCTTGACTGCTGGGGTTCGCATCGCCCTGATGGCCGTCTCTGGTCTGGCGCTGATACTGCCCTTCCTGGTGCTGAACGTGGTCGTCGACCCGGTGTGGTTTCTCTACGTCGTGGTCCTGACCCCCTACGGACTGGTGGGCGGGTTGTTCGGTGGGGCCGTCCTGGCCATCAGGGACCGTGGTGCTGTTCCTGTCCCCCGTCTCTACGATGCCGCCGACGGGAACCACCGCTAAGGAGGTGGGCGCCCGCCCGCCCGCGGGTATGCCGGCTCCACCGGCGGTTCAGGTGGTGTTGCTGTCTGCCACTTGCGGGGCTACAGGCCAGGTAGCGCCAGTTGCCCGGACGCTACGGCTCGTCGACGGTCGCGCGACCCGAGCGGGGTGCAGACGCTGGCGGGTTGCTCCTCGAGGTAGCACGTCAGGTGCGGGCGGAGGGGTGGAAGGCCCAACGTCTCAGCCAGCTGCTCGACCCGAGCGAGAACGGAATCCGGGGGCATGTCTTCCCAGCGGGCGGTCTCGGTGGCCCCCCATTGGGGCATGTGGTCGCTGGTGTAAGCGGGGGAGAGCCCGAGTTCGTCCCGCCACCAGGCGAT
This sequence comes from Kocuria sp. CCUG 69068, assembly GCF_020833785.1. Lineage (NCBI taxonomy): Bacteria > Bacillati > Actinomycetota > Actinomycetes > Micrococcales > Micrococcaceae > Kocuria > Kocuria sp. CCUG 69068. The sequence continues at coordinate 6,845 of NZ_PDDL01000005.1, read as the reverse complement.
GACGGCTTGTTCGAGGTTGTAGGCGTCGTCGCCGGTGGGCACGTCTAGGCTCCAGGCGAGCTGCCAGCCGCGCCGGCGGTGTTCGTCGATGCGTGTGCCGCCGCGTTTGGCGCACCCGATCTTGACGGCGTCTCGATCCGCGACGAGATAGAGGGTGGCAGGCCCGGCGTAGGGGAACGCGCTGTTGCAGTAGCGACAGATGCCGCGGCCCGCGGCCACGTTGTTGAGGGTCGGGGTCACGGTGTGGCCGCACGCGTGGCGGCATCGCCAGGGCTTGTTGCTTCCCCGGTAGGGCTCCAGTGGTTCGAGGCGGGAGGCGTTCATGATCGCGCGTGCAGTCGGTTCTGGCATGAGAAGGCGGACGGAGGCGTCCTGGGCCGCGCAGGAGCGACAGCCGCCCTGGCCTCGTTTGGTGTTCGTGTACGTGGGGCTGACTTCGCGTCCGCAGCGTCCGTGCCGGCACCGCCACGGACGGTCCACACCGGGGAATTGCTCCAACGGTTCCAGGCCGGCCCTGCGCATGAGTACAGCCGCCTCGTCGTGGTTGAGCTGCTGGGCGGTATGGGTTGCTTCCTGTCCGCATTCGCGACAGGGTCCCTGCCCGGCGGCGAGGTTGGCCAACCGTGGGGTGACGACTCTGCCGCAAACGGTGTGCCGCGCCGGCCACGGGACCGAGGATGACCCTGGGTACGGCTGCAGCGGTTCCAGCCCATGGTCGCGGAAGTACGTTTCAGCGGACTCGGGGGACCACACGGTGAACCCTTGCTGGCTGAGCCAACAGGGTCGGCACGCGGTGCCGTTTCTGCGCACCGTATTCAGGGTCGGTGTGCGCACCTGGCCACATGGTTCGTGCCGACAACGCCAAGGTTTGTCCGCGCCGGGGTACGGCTCGAGCGGCTCGAACTGGGCTGCCCGCATGGTGCTCTCTGCTCCCTCGGCGAGGCCGGCTCGACGGTTCGCACCCCGCTTCTCACCGGCGCACCGCCGGCAAGCTCTTCCCCGCTTCCTGACGTTCGAGTACAGCGGAGCGATCGGCTCCCCGCACGGTTCATGAATGCATGGCCACGGAACACCGGAACCTGGGTACGGCACCAACGGCACGCAGCCCGCGGCGTGCATAATGCGCGCTGCCTCAGTCGGATCAACCTTGCGTGTCATCCCGCCGCCTCCCGTCCTGAGCCACACAATAAGGGACCGCCGCACCGAAAGGTGTCAGGTGAATGTTCATGCCGTGAGAATCAAAGGCGGAGGTGCCCGCCTGGATGCCAGTGACCCGCACGGATGTGTTTCGGTTCGTTTGGTCCTACAACGACTAGGGGATCATGAAGCTATGACATCAAAAGGCGAAGACTGGGCAGGGCTTTGTTGCTGGGTTGAGGAGGCACAAACTCTGTCCTCCGATTTCGCCGCGTACCCGCTTGCCAGGAACAGTCTGCTTGCAGGTGACACGAGTGGAATGCCGAACGGCATCTCCGTAGCGGCCGTTGCACGCGCGTTCCTGGACTCTGCCGTAAACGACCTTGCCACAGCCGTTTCCAGCATTACGGCAGGTCAAATTCATCCAGTCGGAGTTGCGACTCTGACACGTGGCTCCGTCGAGCTCGCAGGCGTGGGGATGTGGGTGTTAACAGGAAGCAAGCGTCAAGGACGCCAGCAGCGCGCACTCCGAGTCGCATACGACTCTGCTTTCAACGCCACTAAGTTCTTTGAGGGCCTCACTGACACGTCGAACTCGTCAGAAGGACTATTGCAGGAGAGCGCTCAAGGTGCTCAGAGCTATAGAGAAACATGCGATCAGATCGTAACGGCCGCTGTGGCTCTGGGGATAAAAAAGACAGCTGTAACGGCGCGTCTCGACAGAACGGGCCACCTAAAAAGCGTTGATGCTGCAAGGGGAACAAACTTCTACCAAAAATGGCAACTCTGTTCTGGGTACGCCCACGGCCTTGCCTGGGCTCCTGGGATCTTCAACCGTCACCTCTACGCCCATGAGATGGAGGGAGGCGGCTCACTGCAAGGCAGCCACCTCCCTGAAGACAGGGCCTTCGCCATGCTCACCTGGGGAAGACACGCCATCGAGGAGCTGCGAGGCACTTTCGCCGCGGGACGCATCTCAATGCCGGACTTCGGTGAAGATGCAACCCTGTTCTCAGGAGATCCCGAGAAAGCCCAAGAACTATTCGGGCATTGAACCTAAGGGGCGGTGCACATGGTGGACTTGGGCGCCCTGTGGCGCCCGGCCGATATCGCTCAAAGGCTTGGGTGCATCATCCGGCAGGGCAACTGAGGTCGCGGACGATCTCGACGGCCGGCTCCCTGTGCGCAGGGGAGCTAAAGGGTGATGTCTCACTTCCGGACTGACGCGCAGGGAGCAGATGCCAGTCATGTGCGGCGCCGGTACGACCTCTGGGTGAATCCAAGATTTGAAGGCCATGTAAAGCGTCCTGGGACCAGCGGCGTGTCTCTGGCGAGGCTGGGAATGCCGCACCATCAGGTGACAGGTCAGAGAGTCAACGTAAGTCGGGGCAGTCCCCCTACCCACACTCATCCGTGAAGGCCCGTATTACTTTAAAAACAAATATTTGAGTCGCCGCCCGAAGACACCTCGGGCGGCGACTCAAATAATTTAGAGCTTCGACTGAATATTCTAGCCGATGCGAAAAGTTTCAGCTTTGGTTATCATTTCAAGGCGGCTTCAATTTCTGCTACAACTGGCCCCCAAACGTCCCACACGTCTCCAATAAGCCGTTGGCCAGCGCGAGTCTTGCCGCTGAATCGATGGCTTTCATAACTAGGGTTGAGAAAAAGCATGGGACCTTCCGTCCTAATTATCTCGTGGTTCTCGAGGATCCGTAGCACATTCTGTAATTCCCCTCCCTTAATAGACTGCCGTCCTTGCAGTTTCATAATAAAAGCCCCCCGATCGCCACTGTGTCCATGTGCCCGTGTTAGATTCATAAGCATATTAAGAAATCGAACGGCTCGTGCGTTAGTATCCACAGAATCTTCCTCGTCTGGTAGATCCTGCCTATATGAGACCCATGGGTGGACGAGGTTGGTCTCGGGGGACACTTGAAGCTCGAAGTCCCCTTCCAGGGGCCAGCGTGTAATTTCCATTGGGAGGCGCAACGCCCCCTTCACCGCCAAAGTAACTCCACCGAGCGTCGTGTCTTTGCCCGTCGGTACTCCACGGTGGGCAAATTCCACAGATCCGCCCTCAATACTTAAACTGTCGCAACGTACGAACAAATCCGGTCCTAGCACCACGGAAGTGCCACGGGCAGGAATAGAAATGCTTCCATCGGTTTCTAATGTCAAACCCTCTAGGGGTCCGTAAAGCCGGATTTCACCGGTCTTGTCAGGAACGAGGGTGAAAGATACTTCCACCTGATCCTTAAGTCTCCGCAAATATATGAAAACCTGGAACAGCCCATCGCAGCCTTCCGAAACCGTCACTGCTGCAGATGTACCGCTGAACTCTCCGGCAGTAACCGACGCATGAAGGGCGGCTAGCTGCCATTCGTCAATAAGGTCGTTTTCACTGTCAAGTGTGACAAAATCAAACAATAGACCTGATTCGTTTCCGACGGCAAGAAGCCTAGGGCCGGAGATTGTCGTACCAAATCTTCGGGCCGCGACATAGGCTCGGAACACTGCACTCGCCCACCTATTTTCATCTCGGAACGGGTGGTCATCCAAGAAAGGTCGCACCCTCTCGATGTATTTTTCTCGGATTTCTGGCTTGGTAATATAACTAAGGGCCGGCTCCGAAGCCCCCGCGAGATCGTGACACAACCAGTCGACTTGTTCTTCGGGCGTATACGTCAAATTAGCATTGAGACCGAGATCGCCAGCCACGGGTTGCAGCTTTTTTTGATCACGTTCGAGTAATCCAGTAAGAATTCGACCCAGCTCTTTGAGGTGCCGAGCATCTTGGTTCGACTCTCCAAACATTGCTGGAATGGAGTACAGGTTCGCATTATCGTGGAGTGCGGCGGCTACTGCGTCTAGGACAGGGGCATAGCCAGCAAAGGTCTGAGCGGTTTCATCCGGAACGGCACCAACAAGCGAATTAAGTACGGCGTCCCGTGCGGGCGCATAATGCACCGATTTGACTGCTTCGGGCTTGCGCCGACAAACTACCCCATCGATATATTGGATTCGTTCCTCAGGGCCGAAGTGAGAAATTTCCAACCACGCAATATTACGACCAGCTTCCGCAAGATTAAGCCACACTTCCTCCAGGGTTCGTTCCCGTCCAAGAAGGACGAAACGGCAACTCGAGAGGCTTCTATTTGAAAGTGACTCGAGAAACTCCATCCAAGACGTTCCGGATACCCGGGATCGTGCTTCATCGAGTGAGTCGATAATGACAGTTGGTCGTAATCCGTCAAGACGGGACTCCACTTCAGTGGTACCAAGGTACTGGCTCAGTACAAAGTCTAGAGACGTTCCGCTGACGGCCTTGTCCTGCTCTAGCTTCCATAGTGGGCTGCCAATCTGTCGCGCCAACTCAGCGGCGGCAGTACTTTTTCCAGCGGCCCCTCGAGCCGAGACCAGAATGACATCGGAGGTAAGATCTCCTAGACTTTCCTTGATGAGTAACTCGGGATTGACAAAGGATGTAGCAGTATTTACGTGTCCGAAGGCATTCTGTTTTTTGCCTTTTAGGCCAGTGCCTTGGAGCGCATGGACAAGATCGCCAAAGTTCAAGTGTTTTTCCACTCCCTAATCCAAGCGCAATTGCTGCTAAAAATCAATGGTTCCTAGAGCGGCCTCCTCATCCCCGTTGCCTGCTGACGGCTTCCAAGGGCGCTGGTTCCACTTCAACTTCGTGTGTACACCACGTTGGTGCAACATCTTTTAGCCTCACGATGAGTGCATTTGATGCTATACCCCAATCTCCGAGCATGCTGGGGAGGGGTAACTGTGAACAGGTCTTACGCCTTTGGCTCAAACTGTATCGCTGGCCCCTTCTCCCACCAACTACTGATGGGAGGTCTGTAGCCAGCAAAGCCCAGGGCGGCTCAACACTAACTTCACATATGGCGGACTACCGGTCTTCACGAAGTTGACGGCGCAATAGGAGTGCCGAACTGGATGCGCTCACAGCCGGCGGCTTCCATGGCCCGGGTCTGCAGCGCCGGGTCGTGCTCGGCCGAGCTCACTCGCGCGTAGTCCAGGCGTGTCGCCAGTTTCCCTCCCCGTTGTCCCCCGTCAAAGGGGGCCTCGCTGTACCAGCGGATCTGGGAGCTGCCGTAAACCACGACCATCGGAGGCCGTTTTCTGGGGCCGGATCCGAACGTGTCCATACTGTGAATGAACCTCGTTCGGAAATAACGCAACGGCTGGCGTTGGTCGCAGATAAATGACAATGACAGCTTTACTGAAGGCCCCAGGTTATTTTTCCTCAGGGCGCTTCCTGTATCAGTTTAAGCATGGCCTCGGTGTCATTTTCACCGTTCCACACCGAGTAGTGGCCGCGTTGCCGTTCAATGTTGTTTCGAACGGCTTGATCCGGCAGGTCTCGAAAAATGAAAATCGAAAGGACCCGATTGTTGTTTTCTCCATTTCGTTGAATCGCCATGATTTTCGAACGTTGCGCCACGGTCGACCTTTGTGGAAATATATAGATATTGAAGCGCATTCCGTCTGAGGGCCTACGGAGTATGGCATCTGGATCTGCCAACGAGTCGGATCGTGTGGAATTTTCAACCTGGTACCTTTTCTCTCCCTGTTCCGCAAATAAAGTTTGCATCACCTCGTTTCTGTAGAGTTGCCCTTCTGCCACAGCGGAGAATGCAGGGGTTCCATTCGTGGCCTCTAGATAGTTCGCAACAGCCTCGTTGATTCGCTCCACTGATCCAGCGTCATTCAACCACGGGCGGATTCGACGCTCAGACGCGCCTGTCTGCAGCTCGTCCTGCGCGGAATTTTCTGCTTCCAAAAGTGCCTTTTCGACTCTCCGAACTCTGTCTTCGAGACTAATTAGTGATTTATATTCTTCCTGGTTTTGCTTTTTTTTCGATTTTTGCGTTTCAGTTCGACTCGTCCACAGCTGGCTCGGTCCAATTTCTGCGACCGACTGAGTTAAATGACCTACGAGAATACCACATGCCGTTTTCTGTGTGTCATTGGGGGCCCATTTTTGAAGATCCACAAGAAAACTCATGGCTAATTCAGGTGGCAATTCCGGATCATCTGATCGTTTTGCCAATGCTCGAGAGGTAACCCATTCAAAGCTTTCCCACCATGTGCGGTTTTCTTCGATTTCCTTATCGTGATTCAAGCGAGTATCGTCCGCTTCCCGTGTACTTTTGATCTGTCGATTTAGCATGGCTGCGGCGATGCTGGCGGCAATCACGGCGGCGAGGCCAGCTGCCCCAGGGCTGGTAAGAAACTCCGTCGCTGCGACATCCCATCCCCACCCAGCCCTAGAGATTCTCATCCCCACCATCCCGCTCATCACTCCCAAGATGGACACGGCAATTCCATATACCAACCATCGGAAGGGCCACTTGGTTTGGTAGAAAAGGACGATGTGCGAGTACCACTTTGGCACGGTCTTGCGGAGCCATTGCATGGGAGAGACCGTGAAGCGGCCAGGGGGGCGACCTTCGGTCGCAGGAGTGGAATTTGCGGGCATGTACATAGTTTCCCAGTTGATGCCCGTTGTCGCGCTACGTTTAACGTTCGGGACTGATGCACCGATAGGTGACAGGTTGACCTGACCTATGGTTTGGTTGCCAGTCGTGGTCGCTAGCTTCCAGCGGTGGTGAGTGCCTGCGGCGTTCGAGCGAGGTCGTATTCGTGCGGGGTGGCGTACTCGAGTGCGGAGTGTCGGC
>NZ_PDDL01000049.1:0-26588 GCF_020833785.1 Kocuria sp. CCUG 69068 | reverse complement strand
TCGCTGCCGCTACGTCAGAGTCCGAAGGCTCCGCCGCTGACGAGGATCACGATGCCGAGGCCGATGAGAACGATGGGGAAGAGGATGTGCTCCCAGCGTTCGAGCACTTCGGCGATCGGGGGGCGGGGGCGTAGCCGCCGTCGGCGAGACCGGCCCCGATCTCGAAGGGGTTGCGGTGCGCCGGGTGTCCGCAGCGCAGCACCGACCACCCCGCGGCCAGGAGGTAGGCCGGCAGGAAGGGCAGGCCCAGCCACTGCGCCCACTGGGTCGCGTGGCGGGACTCGTGGGCCACGAGCCGGGGGCGGGCCGCGACGTCGTCGATCCCGGCGCGGAACAGGACCACGTTGCCCACGGTGAACGCCCCGGCCCGGGGCAGCCGGGGCCGGTAGCCGAAGCCCAGGATCAGCCCCTCCGGGCCGCGGACCAGCTTCGTCCGGGAGGCCGCGGCGACCAGCAGCCCCAGCGGGGTGGACAGGTTCGCCATGTTCCACACCTGCCGCAGGCGCGCCGCCCGGCTCGGTTCGGGTGTCATGGCACCAGCCTAGATCCGCTCGGCGCACCCCGTCCGGGCCGACGATCGCCACGCCTGCAATCACCCGGGCACGGAAGCAGCGGGGCAGCGCCGGCTCTCCTCCGCGCCGGACCGCGCCGCGCTCCGGTACCACCGGGTCGTCGACGTGCCGGAGAAGCGGTGGGCGGACCCTGCGGCCCGTGCCATAGACTGGAACACGCCCGCGATCCGTGCCGATCCGGGCTTTCCCGTGCTCCATGTCCCACGGACCGTGGGACGGCGTGCGCGGACGACCCCGTCCCCGAGCCGAAGAAGTCGCCAGCTGATGTCTGAACTGCCACCCGAGACCGCCCCGAGCGGCGCGGTCGACCCGACCGACGAGGCCGCGGTCGCCGCGGCCGTGGAGGCGGCCCTGGCCGCCGTCGGAAACGCCCAGGACCTCGACGAGCTCAAGGAGGTCCGGCTCACCCACGCGGGGGACCGCTCCCCGCTGGCGCTGGCCAACCGGCAGATCGGCTCCCTGGACAAGTCGCAGAAGTCCGCGGCCGGCAAGCTGGTCGGCCAGGCCCGCGGCCGCGTCAACCAGGCGGTCGCCGCCCGCACCACGGTGCTGGAGGAGGAGCGGGACGCCCGGATCCTCGTCGAGGAGGCCGTGGACGTCACCGCCGCCGGCCGGCGCCGGCGCCTGGGCGGGCGGCACCCGCTGACCAACCTCATGGAGCGCGTCGGCGAGACGTTCGTGGCCATGGGCTGGGAGGTCGCCGACGGCCCCGAGGTCGAGTCCGAGTGGTACAACTTCGACTCCCTCAACTTCAAGCCCGACCACCCCGCCCGGGAGCTGCAGGACACCTTCTTCGTGGACCCGCCCGAGGCGCACCTCGTGCTGCGCACGCACACCTCGCCGGTGCAGATGCGCACGCTGCTCAGCCGCGAGCTGCCGGTCTACGTCGTCGTCCCGGGGCGCACCTACCGCACCGACGAGCTCGACGCCACGCACACCCCGGTCTTCCACCAGGTCGAGGGTCTGGCCGTGGACAAGGGGCTGTCGATGGCCGACCTCAAGGGCACGCTCGAGCACTTCGCCCGGCAGATGTTCGGCCCGGAGGCGAAGATCCGGCTGCGGCCCAACTACTTCCCTTTCACCGAGCCGTCCGCCGAGCTGGACGTGTGGCACCCGAACGCCAAGGGCGGGCCGCAGTGGATCGAGTGGGGCGGCTGCGGCATGGTCCACCCGAACGTGCTGCGCGCGGCCGGCATCGACCCCGAGGTGTACTCGGGCTTCGCGTTCGGCATGGGCATCGAGCGGACCCTGATGTTCCGCAACAACGTCCCCGACATGCGCGACATGGTCGAGGGCGACGTCCGCTTCAGCGAGCACTTCGGGATGGAGATCTAAGACATGCGAGTTCCTTTGTCATGGCTGCGCGAGCACGCCCCCGTCCCGGCGGACGCGACCGCCGAGGACGTCCTGGCCGCCCTGGTGACGGTGGGCCTCGAGGAGGAGGACGTGCACCGTCCCGCGGACCACCTGAAGGGCCCGGTCGTGGTCGGCCAGGTGCTGTCCAAGGAGCCGGAGACCCACTCCAACGGCAAGACCGTCAACTGGTGCACCGTCCGCGTGGTCCCCGAGGGCCAGGAGCAGACCCTGACCGGCGAGGGCATCGACCCCTCCGGCGTGCAGGGCGTGATCTGCGGGGCCCACAACTTCGAGGTCGGGGACAAGGTCGTCGTGACCCTGCCCGGCGCCGTCCTGCCCGGGGACTTCAGGATCTCGGCGCGCAGGACCTACGGCCACACCTCCGCCGGGATGATCGCCTCCGTCCGGGAGCTCGGCATCGGCGAGGACCACGACGGCATCCTGGTGCTCTCGACCCTCGGCCTGGACCCGGAGCTCGGCACGGACGCCCTCGAGCTGCTCGGCCTCCACGACGAGGCCGCCGAGATCAACGTGACCCCGGACCGCGGCTACGCGTTCTCGATCCGCGGCGTGGCCCGCGAGTACTGCCACGCCGTGCACGAGCCCTTCACCGACCCGGCCGGGACCGTGGCGCCCCGGGTGCCCGCCCCCACCGCGGACGGCTTCCCCGTGGCCGTCGAGGACGACGCCCCGATCCACGGCAACCCCGGGTGCACCCGCTTCGTCGCCCGCACGGTGACCGGCATCGACTCGAGCGCCCCCACACCCCCGTGGATGTCGGCGCGGCTGCGCCTGGCGGGGATCCGCTCGATCTCCCTGCCGGTGGACGTCTCCAACTACGTGATGCTCGAGCTCGGCCAGCCGCTCCACTTCTACGACCTCGGGACGCTGACCGGCGGCATCGGGGTCCGCCGGGCGGCGCCGGGCGAGACCCTGACCACCCTGGACGGCAAGCGGCGCACCCTGGACCCCGAGGACCTGCTCATCACCGACGGGTCCGGGCCCATCGGCCTGGCCGGGGTCATGGGCGGGGCGGCCACCGAGGTCTCGGACGCCACCGTCGACGTCCTCGTGGAGGCGGCCCGCTTCGACGAGGTCTCGATCGCCCGCACCACCCGCCGGCACCGGCTGCCCTCCGAGGCGTCCAAGCGCTTCGAGCGCGGCGTGGACCCGCAGATCGCCCCGGTGGCCGCCCAGCGCGCCGTGGAGCTGCTCGTGGAGCTGGCCGGCGGCACGGCCGGGCCCGGGGTCACCGACGTGGACGCCACCACCGCCCCCGCGCCCATCGAGCTGCCCTGGGACCACCCGAGCCGCCGCACGGGCGTGGAGTACACGGCGGAGCAGGTCGTCGCGACCCTCACCGAGCTCGGCGCGCAGGTCGAGGCCACCGACGACGGATGGCGCGTCGTGCCCCCGTCGTGGCGGCCCGACCTGGTCGAGAAGGAGGACCTGGTCGAGGAGATCGCCCGCCTCGTGGGCTACGACGCGATCCCCTCGCGGCTGCCCGTGGCGCCCCCCGGGCGCGGCCTGACCGCTGAGCAACAGGCCCGCAAGCGGGTGGCCGACGCGCTCGCGGCCGCCGGGCTGACCGAGGTGCTCGCCTACCCGTTCGTCGCGCAGGCGGACAACGAGCTGTGGGGTGCCCCCGAGCCCGGGGTGCCCGTGCCGTCGGTGAAGCTGGCCAACCCGATCAGCGAGGCCCAGGGGATGCTGCGCGTGTCCCTGCTCCCGGGCCTGCTCGAGGTGCTGCGGCGCAACACCTCCCGCGGCTTCCGCGACCTGGCGCTCTACGAGGTCGGGCGCGTCTTCCGCCCCGGCGAGCAGCTCGGCAGCGCGAGCATCCCGCCGCTGGGGGCGCGCCCGGACCCGGCGGTGCTCGAGGAGCTCGAGGCCGGCCTGCCCGCCCAGCCGCGCCACCTCGCCGCGGTCCTCGCCGGCAAGGACGCGGCCGAGGGGCCGTGGACCGCGCCGCGCGCGTTCGACTGGCAGGACGCCCTCGACGCCGCCCGGCTGGCCGCCGAGGTGCTGGGGGTCGAGCTGACCGTCCGCCAGGGCACCCACCAGGCGTTCCACCCGGGCCGCACCGCGGTGCTCGCCACCGCCGACGGCACCCCGCTGGGCTACGCGGGCGAGCTGCACCCGCAGCTCGTCGCCGCGCAGGACCTCCCCGAGCGGACCGTGGCGATGGAGCTGAACCTCAGCTCGCTCACCGCGGCCGAGTCCGGGGTCGTCCAGGCGCGCCCGATCTCCGGCTACCCGGCCGCCACGCAGGACGTCGCGCTCGTGGTGGACGCCTCCGTGCCGGCCGCCGAGCTGCGGGCCGCGCTCGAGGAGGGCGCCGGGGAGCTCCTCGAGGACGTCCGCGTCTTCGACGTCTACCAGGGACCCGGCATCGAGGAGGGCCGGAAGTCGGTCGCCTTCGCGCTGCGCTTCCGGGCCCCGGACCGCACGCTGACCGCGGACGAGGCCTCCGCCGCCCGCGAGGCGGCCGTCGCCGTCGCCGCCGAGCGCCACGGCGCCGTGCTCCGCGGCTGAGCGGTCCCGCCCGGACGGCCCGCCCCCTCCGGGGAGCGGGCCGTCCGTCGTCCCCGCCCCGCCCGGGCGGTAACACTCGCGAACGCCAGGGAGTGCGCCGTCGACTTCGGTACTGTGGCACCGGGTCCCCGGCCGCGACCCCGGCGTTCGCGACCGACCCCCCTTCCCCGACCCCGTTCCAGGAGCGCAGCATGACCGAGGAGACCACCGACCGCCAGGAGCCGTTCTTCGCCTTCGACGACGAGCAGGACGTGCAGGACGGGCGCGCCCGCCGGTCGATCGCCTGGAAGCCGACGGCCGTGGGCCTGCTGGGGCTGCTCCTGGGCCTGGTCCTCGCGGTGAGCGCGGCCCTCGCCTGGGACGACTCCCGCAGGCTGGCCGGCTACGCGGACCGGTCGTGGGTGATCTCCGGGCAGTACCAGGACCTCACCAACGATCTGCAGACCAAGACCTGGAACCCCATCTACCGCGGGGTGCTGCCCGCGGACGAGGCGGTCACCGGGCAGCCCTTCGACTCGGGCCTCGCCGACCCGCGCGTCCCGGAGGCGGGGGAGGAGATCGTCTTCCGCGGCACGCAGACGGGCTCCGGCGAGGACGACTTCCACCAGGAGGCCGACGCGCTGCTCGCCGTCGAGGACGGCACCCTCCAGGTGGTCGAGACCGCCGAGGCGGGCGAGTTCGGGGACGGCGTCACCGCGGGCACCATCGCGTGGCAGCGCGTCCAGGCGGCCCTGCTGCTGCTCGCCGGTCTCGCCGCGGCCGGGGGCGGGGTCTGGTTCGCCCGCCGGCTCTACCGCCGGGAGCACTGACCGGCCGGCCGCCCGCGCGGCGCAACGGGCCCCCGCCGGACGCACAGCGTCCGGCGGGGGCCCGTTCCCGTCGGTGCCCGGGGGCCGGTGCGGGTCAGGGCAGGGCGGGCAGCTCCCGGCGGAGCAGCCACGCGTCGAGCAGGCCGTCGACCTCCGCCCACCGGTCCCGGGGCACGAAGCCCCGCAGGTGCTCCCGGAAGCCCGCCGTGCTCACCCACCCGTCCCGGTTGGCGGTGGCCCAGCCGCGCAGCAGCGTGCGGAAGGCGTCCTCGCCCACGGTCTCCCGGATCGCGTGGACGGTGAGGGCGCCCCGGACGTACACCACGTCGTCGAAGAGCCGCACCTGCCCGGGATCGCCGATGACGAGGTCCTGGCGCATCTTGGACAGGGTCCGGTGCGCCTTCTCCGCGTGCCAGCGGGCCGGCCGGTCGCCGGAGGCCTCCGACCAGATCCACTCCGCGTAGGACGCGAACCCCTCGTTGAGCCAGATGTCCTGCCACGCGGAGAGGACCAGGCTGTTGCCGAACCACTGGTGGGCCAGCTCGTGCGCCACGAGCCGCTGCTCCTCCCAGTCCGTGCCCAGCTGGTTCTTGCCGAACACGGAGCACGCGTAGCACTCGAACGGGTCCTCCAGCGACTCGTCGACGACCACCACGGTGTAGCTCGGGAAGGGGTAGGGGCCGAACCAGTCGTTGAACACCTCGATCATCCGGCCCTGCTCCGCGAAGGTCTTCTCCGCCTTCTTGCGCCGCTTCCTGGAGCACACCAGGTACTGGGGGACGCGCGAGCCCGAGAGCTCGTGCCGCTCGTACGGGCCGATCTGCACGGTGGCCAGGTAGGGCGGCAGCGGCACCCGGGACGTGTACACCCAGTGGCGCTCGCCGTCGCGCTCCACCACGGACTCCAGCTCGCCGTGGACCACCACCTCGTAGTCGGCGTCCGCGTGCACGGCGACCCGGTAGGTGGCCTTGTGGGAGGGGTGGTCCACGCACGGGAACCAGGTGGACGAACCGGTGGGCTGCCCGGCGACGAGCACGCCGTCGTCGAGCTCGGCCCAGCCGATCTCGCCCCAGGGCCCGTCCAGGGACTCGGGGTACCCCTCGTAGGCCACGGTGAGCGTGAACGCCTCCCCGGCGGCGACGACGCGCGGCAGGGTCAGCACGAGGCGGCTCCCGCGGTGGTCGGCGCGGACGCGGCGGCCGCCGAGCAGACCGCCGAGTCCGCCGGTGCCGAACCTGACGTCGGTCACGGCGAGCTCGGTGAGGTCCAGCTCGATCCGGTCCGTGTCGTGTAGCGCGCGGCAGGACAGGGTGGCGCGCGCCTCGAGGCCGTTGTCCTCGACGTCGTAGTCGAGGTCCAGGTCGTAGTGCTCCACGGTGGCCGCGCAGCACCCCACGAACGGGGTGTAGGGGTCCCGCGCGCCGTCGGCGCCGAGGAAGCGGTGCATCATCGGTGCGGCGCTCACGGGACCAGCAGCAGCTTGCCCTGGGCGGCGCGGGACTGGAGCAGCTCGTGGGCCTGCCGTGCCCGGTCGAGCGGGAACGTCTCGGCGACGCGGAGGGTCAGCGACCCGTCGAGCACCGCGTCGAACAGCTCGCCCGCGCGCCAGTTCCGCTCCTTCTCGTCGAGCAGGTAGTCGTTGAGGGTGGGGCGGGTGAGGAACAGGGAGCCGTGCTGGGCGAGCCGCTGCGGGTCGAGCGGGGGCACCTGGCCGGAGGAGCCGCCGAAGAGCACCAGCATCCCGCGCCGGCGCAGCGCCCGGAGCGACTCGTCGAAGGTGTCCTTGCCCACCGAGTCGTAGACGACGTCGGCGCCGCGGCCGCCGGTGACCTCCCGGACGTGCTCGGCGAAGCCCTCGTAGCCCACCAGGGCGAAGTCGGCCCCCAGGGAGCGCGCGGTCTCCGCCTTGGCCTGCGTGCCCACCAGGGCGACCACCGTGGCCCCGAGCGACTTCAGCAGCTGCACGGCGAGACCTCCGACCCCGCCCGCGCCCGCGGTGACGACGGCGACGTCGCCCTCCTGGACCGGGTACGTCGAGCGGACCAGGTAGTGCGCGGTGAGACCCTGCAGCGGGACGGCCGCGGCGACCTCGTCGGACACGCCGGAGGGCACGCGCAGGGCCTTGTCGGCGTCCACGAGGAAGGCGTCGGCGTAGGTCCGGGACGCCTGCGAGGTGGTGATCCGGTCGCCCAGGGCGAAGTGGCGCACCTCGGAGCCCACGCCCGTCACCACGCCCATGCCCTCGGAGCCCGGGGTGAAGGGGTGCTCCACGGGGTAGACGCCCTCGCGCTGGTACACCTCGATGAAGTTCACCCCCGCCGCGCGGGTCTCGACGAGCAGCTGGCGCGGACCGGGTTCGAGGTCCGGACGCTCGCCGAGGGTCAGGACCTCGGGGCCTCCGGCTCGCTCGACCATGACGCAACGGACCATGACGGGTACCTCCTGGAGATCGCGGACGGGAACCCTGCCATGGTAGGCACGGAGTCCCGCCGCGCCCTCCCCGCGGGGGTCGCCCAGGGGTAGCGTGTGCACAAGAGGGGGCACGGGAAAGCCCCCGTAATCATCGAGATTTGCAGACGGGAAGCGTAGATTCGGGGGCAGAGCCGTTCCGGGGGGAGCGCGAGAGCGGCCGTGGTCGATCCGAGTGGGGGGATCCTGACGTGCTCCGACGAGGCGCACCCGCGCCCCGCCCCGCCGGTCCTCCCCCCGTAGCGTGCATAAATATTGAAGACCATGCATAACTTTGAGCTAGAGTGGGTTCTATGACGTTCAGCGCAGCAGTGTCGGGGGCATCCGGCTACGCCGGTGGCGAGGTCCTGAGGATCCTCGCCGGTCACCCGCAGATCGAGATCGGGGCCGTGGGGGCCCATTCCAACGCGGGCCAGCGGCTGGGGGAGCTGCAGCCGCACCTGCACTCCCTCGCCGACCGGGTGCTCGTCGACACCACGGTGGAGAACCTCGCCGGCCACGACGTCGTCTTCCTCGCCCTGCCGCACGGCGCCTCGGCCGCGATCGCCGCGCAGCTGCCGGCGGAGACCGTGGTGATCGACGCCGGCGCCGACCACCGGCTCGACTCCGCCGAGGAGTGGGACCAGTTCTACGGGTCCCCGCACGCCGGGACCTGGCCGTACGGGCTGCCGGAGCTCGTCGTGGACGCCGAGGGCACCCGCCAGCGCGAGCAGCTCCGCGGCGCCACCCGCATCGCGGTGCCGGGCTGCTACCCGACCAGTGCCCTGCTCGCCCTGGGCCCCGGCTTCGCGGCCGGTCTCCTGGAGCCGGAGGACGTCGTGATCGTCGCGGCCTCGGGCACCTCCGGCGCCGGCAAGGCCGTCAAGGCGCACCTGCTGGGCTCGGAGGTCATGGGCTCGATGAGCCCGTACGGGGTGGGCGGCGCCCACCGGCACACCCCCGAGATCGAGCAGGGCCTCTCGAAGGCCGCCGGGCGCCGCGTGCGGATCTCCTTCACCCCGACGCTCGCCCCCATGCCGCGGGGCATCCTCACCACCGCCACCGCGCGGGTCCCCGAGGGCGTGACCGCCGCGCAGCTGCGGGAGGCCTGGGAGACCGCCTACGCGGCCGAGCCGTTCGTCACCGTCCTGCCCGAGGGGCGGTGGCCCTCGACGAAGTCGGTGGCCGGCTCCAACCACGCCCAGCTCCAGCTCGCCCACGACGCCCGGGCGGGGCGGGTCATCGTCACGTGCGTGATCGACAACCTCGTCAAGGGCACCGCCGGCGGTGCCGTCCAGTCCATGAACCTCGCCCTCGGCCTGCCGGAGGACACCGGCCTGACACTCCAAGGAGTCGCACCGTGAGAACGTACCCCTCCCAGCAGCCCGCCGGCACCCTGCAGGTCGACACCGCCCGCGGCGTGGCCGCCGCCCAGGGCTTCCGCGCCGCCGGCACCGAGGCCGGCTTCAAGGACTCCGGCGGACCGGACCTCGCCCTCGTCGTCAACGACGGGCCCCAGCACCACGTGGGGGCCGTGTACACGACCAACCGGATCACCGCCGCGCCCGTCCAGTGGTCCAAGGCCGCGACCGCGGACGGCCGGGCCGCCGCCGTGGTCCTCAACTCCGGCGGCGCCAACGCCTGCACCGGACCGCAGGGCTTCCAGGCCTCCCACCGGACCGCCGAGCTCGTCGGCGAGGCGCTCGGGGTCGGGGCCGGGGACGTGGTGGTGTGCTCCACCGGGCTGATCGGCATCCAGCTGCCCATGGACGTCATGGAGCGCGGCCTCCCCGGGGTCGTCGAGGCCCTCGGGGACGACGACGCCGCCGGGGCCGCCGCGGCCCGGGCCATCATGACCACCGACTCCGTCTCCAAGCAGGCCGCCTACGTCCGCGACGGGTGGACGGTCGGCGGCATGGCCAAGGGCGCGGGCATGCTCGCCCCGGGGCTGGCCACGATGCTCGTGGTGCTCACGACCGACGCGGAGCTCTCCTCCGACGCCCTGCAGTGGGCGCTCGAGGACGCGGTGAAGGTCACGTTCAACCGCACCGACTCCGACGGCTGCATGTCCACCAACGACACCGTGGTGCTGCTCGGCTCGGGCGCCTCCGGGATCACGCCGGACGAGTTCGAGTTCAGCCAGGCCGTGACCGCGGTGTGCCACTCGCTGGCCCAGCAGCTCATCACGGACGCCGAGGGCGCGTCCCACGACATCGAGATCACCACCGTCAACGCCGCGACCGAGCGGCAGGCGGAGGACGTGAGCCGCTCCGTGGCCCGCTCCAACCTCTTCAAGGCCGCGATCTACGGCAACGACCCCAACTGGGGCCGCGTCCTGTCCGCGGTCGGCACCACCGACGCCGCGTTCGACCCCGACCGGCTCGACGTCGCCATCAACGGTGTCGTGGTCTGCCGCAACGGCATGATCGGGGACCCGCGCGAGGGCGTGGACCTGGCCGCCGACCGCAGGGTCACCGTCCTGGTCGACCTCAAGGCCGGGGACGCCGACGCCACCGTCTGGACCAACGACCTGACCCACGACTACGTCGAGGAGAACAGCGCCTACTCCAGCTGACCAGCCCGCCCACCAGCACAGCACCGACCCACGGCGCAGGAGAACCATGACCGACCCGAGTGACCCGACCCGCTACGAGACCGCCCAGCTGAAGGCGGGCACCCTGATGGAGGCCCTGCCCTGGATCCAGCGCTACTCCGGGTCCGTGATGGTCTTCAAGTACGGCGGCAACGCCATGGTGTCCGAGCCGCTGCGGCAGGCCTTCGCGGAGGACATGGTGTTCCTGCGCCACGTCGGGATCAAGCCGGTCGTGGTGCACGGCGGAGGGCCCCAGATCAACCGCATGCTGGAGCGGCTGGGCATCGAGTCCGAGTTCCGCGGCGGGCTGCGCGTCACCTCCAAGGAGGCCGTGGACGCCATCCGCATGGTGCTGACCGGGCAGGTCCAGCGGGAGCTCGTCTCCCTGCTCAACGCCACCGGCCCGTACGCCGTCGGGCTCTCGGGGGAGGACGCCGAGCTGTTCCGCGCGGTCCGCCGGGGCACCGTGGTGGACGGCGAGGAGGTGGACCTCGGCCACGTGGGCGAGGTCGTCGGCGTCAACCCCGAGCCCGTCACCCAGCTCCTCGAGGCCGGGCGGATCCCCGTCATCTCCTCCGTGGCGCCGGAGGTCGACGCGCACGGCCGCCCCACGGGGGAGATCCTCAACGTCAACGCGGACACCGCCGCCGCCGCCGTGGCGGTGGCCTTGCGCGCCGAGAAGTTCGTGGCCCTCACCGACGTCGAGGGGCTCTACGCGAACTGGCCCGACAAGGGCTCCCTGATCGCGTCCCTCTCCGCCTCGGAGCTGCGCGCGATGCTCCCGAGCCTGCAGGCCGGGATGATCCCCAAGATGGAGGCGGCCCTGCGGGCCGTGGAGGGCGGGGCGCGCCGGGCGTCCATCGTCGACGGGCGCAGCCCGCACACGTGCCTGCTCGAGATCTTCACCGACACCGGCATCGGTACCCAGCTCGTCCCCGACCACGGAGCATCGTCATGACCGCCCAGCACACCGCCTCCCGCTACTCGGCCCAGACCGCCCTGCTCGGCGAGTACGCCGACTCGCTGCTCGGCGTCTTCGGCAGCCCGTCCCTCGTGCTCACCCACGGCAAGGGCGCCGTGGTCACCGACGCCGACGGCCGGGACTACCTCGACCTGCTCGCGGGCATCGCCGTCAACGCCCTCGGCCACGCCCACCCGCGCTGGGTGGAGATCGTCTCCCGCCAGCTCGCCACCCTCGGGCACGTCTCCAACTTCTTCACCTCCCCCCAGCAGATCGCCCTCGCCGGGAAGCTGCTGTCCCTGGCCGGCGCGCCCGCGGGCTCCCACGTCTTCTTCGCGAACTCCGGCACCGAGGCCAACGAGGCCGCGTTCAAGCTCGCCCGCCGCCACGGCCACGAGCACCCCGGCCCGGACGGCCGGCCCCGCGGCACCGTCCTCGCCCTCGAGTCCGCCTTCCACGGCCGCACCATGGGCGCCCTCGCCCTGACCGCCAAGGAGGCCTACCGGGCGCCCTTCGAGCCCCTCCCGGGCGGGGTCCGGCACATCCCCGCGACCGTCGAGGCCCTCGAGGAGCACCTCGACGGGACGGTCGCGGCGCTGATCGTGGAACCCGTGCAGGGCGAGGCCGGCGTGCGCGAGCTGCCCGAGGGCTACCTCCGGGCCGCCCGGGAGCTGACCCGCCGGCACGGTGCGCTGCTGGTCGTGGACGAGGTGCAGACCGGGATGGGCCGCACCGGCCGCTGGTTCGCCTCCTCCGCCGAGCTCACCGGCGACGACCTGCCGGACGCGATCACCCTGGCCAAGGGCCTCGGCGGCGGCTTCCCGATCGGCGCGATGCTGACCGTCGGCCCGGAGGTCTCCGCGCTGCTCGGGGCCGGCCAGCACGGCACCACGTTCGGCGGCAACCCGCCGGCCACCGCCGCGGGCCTCGCCACCGTCACCGTCATCGAGGAGGACGGCCTGCTGGAGCACGCGCGCACCGTGGGCGCCGTGCTCGGCGAGGGGCTGCGCGCGGTCCCCGGGATCGGCGACGTGCGCCAGCACGGACTGCTGATCGGCGCCGACCTCGAGGTCCCCGAGGGGGCCACCGCCCCGTTCGGCCCCGCCGTGGTCGAGGCCGCCCGGGACGCCGGATTCATCGTCAACGCGACCGGCCCCGGGACCCTGCGCCTGGCCCCGCCCCTGATCCTGACCTCCGAGCAGGCGCGCACCTTCCTCGACGCGCTCCCCGAGATCCTGCGCACCGCCGCCGCCGCGGTCACGGCCCCCGCCGCGACCTCGCCCGACTCCCCGCCGAAAGAAGCATGAACCCGTCCATGACCCCCCGCCACTTCCTCGTCGACACCGACCTCTCCCAGCAGGAGCAGACCGAGGTGCTCGAGCTCGCCGCCCGCCTCAAGGCCGACCGCTGGGCCCACCGGCCCTACGCGGGGCCCCAGACCGTGGCCGTGATCTTCGACAAGACGTCGACCCGCACCCGGGTCTCCTTCTCCGCCGGGATCGCCGATCTCGGCGGCAACCCGCTGATGATCAACCCGGGCGAGTCGCAGCTGGGCAAGGAGAGCGTGGCCGACACCGCGCGCGTCTTCTCCCGCATGGCCTCGACCATCGTGTGGCGCACCTACGCCCAGTCCGGGCTGGAGGAGATGGCCGCGGCCGCCACCGTGCCCGTCGTCAACGGGCTCTCCGACGACTACCACCCCTGCCAGATCCTCGCGGACCTGCTCACCGTCCGGGAGCACCGGGGCGGTCTCGCCGGGCTCACCTTCGCCTACCTCGGGGACGCCGCCAACAACATGGCCCACTCCTACCTGCTGGGCGGGGCCACCGCCGGCATGCACGTGCGCGTGGCCGGCCCGGCGAGCCACCTCCCGGACCCGGCGGTGGTGCGGGCCGCCGAGGAGCGCGCGGAGCAGACGGGAGGGTCCGTGCGCGTGACCACCGACCCGGCCGAGGCGCTCGCCGGGGCGGACGTGGTCTGCACCGACACCTGGGTGTCCATGGGCCAGGAAACGGAGACCGAGGCGCGGGCGGAGGTCTTCCGGGCGTACTCCGTGGACGCCGCGGCGATGGCCCAGGCCGCGCCCGGGGCGCTGTTCCTGCACTGCCTGCCCGCCTTCCGCGGCTCCGAGGTCGCGGCCGAGGTCATCGACGGCCCGCAGTCCGTGGTGTGGGACGAGGCGGAGAACCGCCTGCACGCCCAGAAGGCCCTGCTCGTCTGGCTCATGGCGCGCTCCGGGCGCTACGACCTGGGTGCCGCCGACGCCTCCGCCGTCCCCGCATGAGCATCCCCGCCACCAAGACCGCCCGGCAGGCCCGGATCGTGGCCCTCGTGACCGGAGGGGCGATCCACTCGCAGGCCGAGCTGGCCGCCCGGCTGGCCGAGGACGGCGTGCAGGTCACCCAGGCCACGCTCTCCCGCGACCTCGTGGAGCTCGGGGCCGTCCGGGTGCGCGAGGGCTCCGGCGCCCTCGTCTACGCCGTCCCGCAGGCCGGGGCCGACCGCTCGCCCGCCTCCGGGATCACCCAGGAGGTGCTCGACGCGCGCCTGGCCAGCCTGTGCCGCGAGCTGCTGGTCACCGCCGAGGCGAGCGCGAACCTCGTGGTCCTGCGGACCCCGCCGGGGGCCGCCCAGTACTTCGCCTCCGCCATCGACACGTCCGTGCTCCCCGCCGTCCTCGGCACCATCGCCGGCGACGACACCATCATGGTGGTGTGCCGGGCGGCGGACGGCGGCCACGCCGTGGCCCGCCGCTTCCTGGAGCTCGCCGAGTAGAGGTCCCGGCGCCGCCCCGTGCCGGCCGTGCGCCGCGCGCTCAGCGGGCCGCGTACTCCTCCAGGACGGGGACGAGCTCCGTGCGCTCGAAGACCCGGGCGAAGTCCAGGGCGGAGTGGGCGCCGGCCGTCTGCGAGGCCCCGGCCGCGAGCAGCGTCCGCACGATCGTCTCGTTGCCCCGGAAGACCGCGCTCATCAGCGCCGTCTGGCCGTTGTCGTTGACCCGGTCCGGGTCCGCCCCGGCCTCGAGCAGCGCCGCGACGGTCTCCTCGCGCTGGTGGTAGGCCGCGAGGACCAGCAGGGTGTCGCCCTTGCCGTTGGTGAGGTTCACCGGGACGCCGGCGCGCACGGCCGGCAGGAGGTTCTCCGTGTCCCCCGTCCGGGCCATCTCGAACAGGGAGAGCACGTAGGCCATCTCCTCCTCGGTCAGCTGGGGGGCCGCCGGGTCCTGCGGCTGGTCGGTCGGCTGGGGGTTCTCGGTCACGGGTGGTCCTTCGCGGTCGGTCGGATGCAGCTCCTGCCGGCCAGTTTATCGGGGGCGGGGACCGCGACACGCGCCACCCCCAAGTACCCGGGTCTTGACGTTGCAGTAACCGACTGGCACGCTCGTGTGACACAGCTCACCTCGTGCCCGTTCCTCGCGCCGGTGCCCGTGCACCGGGGATCCGGAGTTCCCCCATGACGAATCTCGCCACCCTGCTCACCGACACGGCCGCGGCCTCCCCGGAGTCCCGGGCGGTGGTCCTCGACGACAAGGTCCTGACCTACGGGGCCCTCGACGACCTGTCCGCGCGGGTCGCGTCGATGCTCGCCGCGGCCGGCGTCGGACAGGGCGACCGGGTGGCCCTGATCCTGCCCAACGTCCCCCACATGCCGATCGCCTACTACGGGATCCTGCGCGCGGGCGGGGTGGTCGTGCCCCTCAACCCCCTCCTCAGCCCCCGGGAGCTGGCGTACCACTTCGACAACGCCGAGGTGTCCCTGGTGCTCGTCTGGGAGGCGATGGCCGAGGCGACCCGCGCCGCGGTCGCGGACCTGGACCGGGACGTCCGGGTGGTCGAGGTCTCGGCCGCCGGCACGCTGCAGGCGCTCGCGGACGTCCCGCCGCGGCCCGGGGTCGCCGAGCGCGACGACGACGAGCCCGCCGTCCTGCTCTACACCTCCGGGACCACGGGCCGGCCCAAGGGCGCCGTCCTGACGCACCACAACCTCCGGGCCAACGCGGCGCTGTCCGCGGGCCTCTTCGACCTGGCGCCCGGGGACGTCATGTTCGGGGCCCTGCCGTTCTTCCACGTCTTCGGCCAGACCGTGGCGCTCAACGGCGTCGTCCACGCGGGGGCGACCGTCACGCTGCTGCCGCGCTTCGACCCGGCCAAGGCGCTGGAGATCCTGGCCCGGGACGAGGTCACGGTCTTCGCCGGGGTGCCGAGCATGTACGTGGCGCTGCTCGCCGCCGCGGACGGCGGGACGGTCGAGCTGCCGCACCTGCGGGCCGGGGTCTCGGGCGGGTCCCCGCTGCCGGTCGAGGTCCTGGAGCGCTTCGAGGAGGTCTTCGGCGCCCCCATCTACGAGGGCTACGGCCTGTCCGAGACCTCCCCGGTGGTGTGCTTCAACCAGAAGGACCGGGGACGCCGCCCGGGCTCGATCGGCACGGTGGTGCGGGGCGCGCAGCTGAAGGTCGTGGACGACCTCGGCGCGGAGGTCCCCGTCGGGGAGATCGGCGAGCTCGTGGTGGCCGGGGAGTACGTGATGGCCGGCTACTGGCGCAACCCCGAGGCCACCGAGGCCGCGATCCGTGACGGCTGGTTCGCCACGGGGGACCTCGCCCGGGTGGACGAGGACGGCTTCTACTACATCGTGGACCGCAAGAAGGACATGGTCCTGCGCGGCGGCTACAACGTCTACCCCCGCGAGGTCGAGGAAGTGATCTACCAGTTCCCCGGCATCGCCGAGGCCGCGGTGGTCGGGGTGCCGGACGAGGCGATGGGCGAGGAGGTCGCCGCCGTCGTCGCCTTCCGCGACGTGCCCGAGGCGGAGCGGGACGCGAAGGTCGACGAGCTGGACGCCTTCGTCCGCGAGCGCGTGGCCAAGTACAAGCACCCGCGCTACTACAAGGTGGTCGACGAGCTGCCGAAGGGCCCGACCGGCAAGATCCTCAAGCGCTCCCTCGACCTCGCGGGCGCCGGGCACCGCGGCTGAGCCCGCACACGGAAGGGGCCGGCCGCTGGACGCGGCCGGCCCCTCCTGCACGATGGGTCCGCACGGACACCGGGGGAGGCGCCCCGGACGGGGCGCCTCCCGGACGGGTCAGCTGGACATCATCGCGGGGCTCGCCTGCTGGGGCTCGCGCTCCACGGCCACGTGCTCGTTGGGCACGCAGTGGGTCATGGTGAGACCCGCCACGCTGCGCGGGCCGTTGTTGCCGAGGTTGGCCACGCGCTGCAGCTCCTCCTCGGAGAGACGCTGGGTGGCCAGGGGGTCCAGGTCCTTGACGTCCTCGAGGGAGACGCCGATGCCGTCGCCCACGCGGCGGCCCATCTCGTCCTCGACCATGTAGAAGTGCCAGACCATGCGCTCCTGGATCGGGCGGTCGCACTGGGAGAGCGCGCCGACCAGGTTGTCGATGAGCTCCTCCTTCTCCCACTCCTCCTGGAGCTGGAAGCGCTCGCCGGCCTGCTTGTAGTCGTTGGTCCGCTCGATCCGGGCGCGGGTCAGGCGCGCGCTGATCTCCGGGCCGACCTCGGGCTGGTACCCCTCGGGCTTCGGAGTCTCCTGCACGCCTCCGATGATGGACGGCTCGTAGTTCACGTGCGGGTTCTGGCCCGGGGCGTGGTCCACGGCGTAGGCCATCTGGCCGTCGCGCTGGTTGGTGGCCACCGGCGCCTTCGGCGCGTTGACCGGCAGCTGCAGGTAGTTCGGGCCCACGCGGTAGCGCTGGGTGTCCGAGTAGGAGAAGGTGCGGCCCACGAGCATCTTGTCGTCGGAGAACTCCAGGCCGTCCACCAGCACGCCGGTGCCGAAGGCGATCTGCTCGTTCTCCGCGAAGAAGTTCTGCGGGTTGCGGTTCAGCACCATGCGCCCGACCGGCTTCGGCGGGAACAGCTCCTCCGGCCACACCTTGGTGTCGTCCAGCGGGTCGAAGTCCAGCTCGGGGTGGTCGTGGTCCTCCATGACCTGGACCTGCAGCTCCCACTCGGGGTAGTCGCCGGCCTCGATCGCGTCGTAGAGGTCCTTGGTGTGCGAGCCGAGGGTCTGGGCCTGGATGTTCGCGGCGTCGGCCGAGGTGAGGGACTTCACGCCCTGCTTCGGGATCCAGTGGTACTTCACCAGGAGGGACTCGCCGGCGGCGTTGACCCACTTGTAGGTGTTCACGCCGAAGCCCTGCTGGTGGCGGTAGTCCGCCGGGATCCCGCGCGGGGAGAACAGGATCGTGATCATGTGCATCGCCTCGGGCGACTGGCTGAAGAAGTCGAAGGCGCGGTTGGCCACGCCGGCCTCGAAGTTCACGGGGTCCGGCTTCTGGGAGTGGATGAAGTCGGGGAACTTGATGGCGTCCCGGATGAAGAACACGCCCAGGTTGTTGCCGACGAGGTCCCAGTTGCCCTCCTCCGTGTACATCTTCACGGCGAAGCCGCGCGGGTCGCGGGCCACCTCGGAGGAGTCCCGGCCGCCGGCCACGGTGGAGAACCGCACGGCCACGTCGGTGCGCTTGCCGGCCTCGGCGAAGACCTTGGCGCGGGTGAACTTCGCGATGGGCTCGTCGCCGTAGGCGCCGTAGGCCTCGAAGTAGCCGAAGGCGGTGGTGCCGCGGGCGTGCACCACGCGCTCGGGGATGCGCTCGCGGTCGAAGTGGCTCATCTTCTCGAGAAACGCGTAGTTCTCGAGGGTCGCGGGCCCGCGCGAGCCGATGGTGCGGGTGTTCTGGTTGTCGTGGACCGGGTGGCCCTGACGCGTGGTGAGGGTCTGCTCGGGAACGTTCGTCATGGGGTTCCTCTCGGGGTAGGGACCGGGTGTGCAGGACGGCCGGGGCGCGTGGCCCCCGCCGTGGTGGGGTGCGGTCGGTCGGTCTGGATCACACCCGGTCCCCAGTATGTCGGAAGGGCCGGGCTATTGCTAGCTATTCATAATTGCGGAGTGGCGCACGGCACCTCCGCAGGTCGGAGGGCGGGCGCGGCCCGGCGGGGGAGTGCGCGGGACGGTCCGCAGAGTATGCATAAATACAAGTCGACGTGTATAGTCATGCACAGAAGGCGGGGCCACGCCGTGGCGCCCGGACCACCGACGAAGGAGAACACCGTGACCGAGCGTGTTGTGCTGGCCTACTCCGGGGGTCTCGACACCTCCGTGGCCATCGGCTGGATCGGCGAGGCGACGGGGGCCGAGGTCATCGCCGTCGCCGTCGACGTGGGGCAGGGCGGCGAGGACCTCGAGACCATCCGCCGGCGCGCCCTCGACTGCGGGGCCGTCGAGGCCTACGTGGCCGACGCCCGCGACGAGTTCGCCGCGGAGTACTGCATGCCGGCGCTGCAGGCGAACGCCCTCTACATGGACGCCTACCCCGTGGTCTCCGCGCTGTCCCGCCCGGTCATCGTCAAGCACCTCGTGGCCGCCGCCAAGCGCTTCGGCGCCTCCACCGTGGCCCACGGCTGCACGGGCAAGGGCAACGACCAGGTCCGCTTCGAGGTGGGCATCCAGACGCTGGGCCCCGAGCTCAAGTGCATCGCCCCGGTCCGCGACCTCGCCCTCACCCGCGACAAGGCCATCAACTACGCCGAGAAGCACCACCTGCCGATCGCCACGACCAAGAAGAACCCCTTCTCGATCGACCAGAACGTCTGGGGCCGCGCCGTGGAGACCGGGTTCCTCGAGGACATCTGGAACGCCCCCACCAAGGACGTCTACGACTACACGGACGACCCCACGTTCCCGCCGCCGGCCGACGAGGTCGTGATCAGCTTCAAGGGCGGCATCCCCGTGGCCCTCGACGGCCAGCCCGTCAGCCCGCTGCAGGCGATCCAGGAGATGAACCGCCGCGCCGGCGCCCAGGGTGTGGGCCGGATCGACATCGTCGAGGACCGGCTCGTGGGCATCAAGTCCCGCGAGGTCTACGAGGCCCCCGGTGCCATGGCCCTGATCGCCGCGCACCGTGAGCTGGAGAACGTGACGGTCGAGCGCGAGCAGGCCCGCTTCAAGCGGATGGCCACCCAGCGCTGGACCGAGCTCGTCTACGACGGCCAGTGGTTCTCCCCGCTCAAGCAGTCCCTCGACGCGTTCATCCAGGACACCCAGAAGTACGTGGACGGCGACATCCGGATGACCCTGCACGCCGGCCAGGCCACGGTCACCGGCCGCCGCTCGAACACCTCCCTGTACGACTTCAACCTCGCCACCTACGACGAGGGCGACGCGTTTGACCAGTCCCAGGCCCGCGGGTTCATCGAGCTGTTCGGCATGTCCTCGAAGGTCGCGGCGTCCCGCGAGCAGCGGATCGCGGCCGAGGGCAAGTAGCCCCCGAGCACGTAGGCTCGTCCCCAGCAGGAACGGGCACGACGACGGAGGGCCCCATCCCGGCGGTGGGGCCCTCCGCCCACGCCCGGCCGACCCGACCCCCGGCGGCCCCGGCCCCGGCGGAACCCACGAGGAGAGACATGGCGCAGCAGGACAAGCACGGCACCAACGAGGGCGCGCTCTGGGGCGGGCGCTTCGCCGGGGGACCGGCCGACGCCCTCGCGGCGCTGAGCCGGTCGACGCACTTCGACTGGCGCCTGGCCCCCTACGACATCGCGGGCTCCCGGGCCCACGCCCGGGTCCTGCGCACCGCGGGGCTGCTGACCGACGACGAGCTCGGGGGCATGCTCGACGCCCTCGACCGGCTCGAGGCCGACGTCCGCTCCGGGGCCTACGCGCCCGCCCCCTCCGACGAGGACGTCCACGGCTCCCTCGAGAAGGGCCTCATCGAGCGGGCCGGGCCCGAGCTCGGCGGCAAGCTGCGCGCCGGCCGGTCCCGCAACGACCAGATCGCCACCCTCGGGCGGATGTACCTGCGCGACCACGCCGCGATCATCGCCCGCAACGTGCTCGACGTCGTGCAGGCCCTCCTGGACCAGGCGAAGGCCCACCCGGAGGCCCCGATGCCCGGGCGCACCCACCTCCAGCACGCCCAGCCGGTGCTGCTGTCCCACCACCTGCTCGCCCACGCGTGGGCGATGCTGCGGGACGTGCAGCGCCTCGTGGACTGGGACGCCCGCGCCGCGGTCTCCCCGTACGGCTCGGGGGCGCTCGCCGGGTCCTCGCTCGGACTGGACCCGGGGGCCGTCGCCGCCGAGCTGGGCTTCGACTCCGCCGTGCACAACTCCATCGACGGCACCGCGGCCCGGGACGTCTACGCCGAGTTCTCCTGGGTCACCGCGATGATCGCCGTGGACATGTCCCGGATCTCCGAGGAGATCACCACGTGGGCCACCAAGGAGTTCTCCTTCGTCACCCTCGACGACGCCTTCTCCACCGGGTCCTCGATCATGCCGCAGAAGAAGAACCCGGACATCGCCGAGCTCGCCCGCGGCAAGGCCGGCCGGCTGATCGGCGACCTCACCGGGCTGCTGGCCACGCTCAAGGGCCTGCCGCTGGCCTACAACCGGGACCTCCAGGAGGACAAGGAGCCCGTCTTCGACGCGATCGACCAGCTCGAGGTGCTGCTGCCCGCGGTCGCGGGGATGATCGCCACCCTCGACTTCAACACCGGGCGGATGGCCGAGCTCGCCCCGCAGGGCTTCGCCCTCGCCACGGACGTGGCCGAGTGGCTCGTGCGCCAGGGCGTGCCCTTCCGGGACGCGCACGAGGTCGCCGGGGACGCGGTGCGCGTCTGCGAGCAGCGCGGGATCGAGCTGTGGGACCTCTCCGACGAGGACTTCGCCGCCATCTCAGACCGGCTCACCCCCGGCGTGCGAGAGGTGCTCACCGTGGCGGGTTCGCTGGCCTCGCGCAGCGCCCAGGGCGGCACGGCGCCGTCGGCCGTGGCCGCGCAGATCGGCGAGCTCGAGCGCCAGGTGGCCGAGGCCGCGGAGTTCTCGCGGCGGGCGCCGATCGTCGCAGGATGAGCGTGAACGGGCCCGTCACCGGGCCGGCGCTGCTCGAGCTGCTGTCCCGGCCGGCTCCCGAGGTGGCCCCCCGGCTGCTCGGGAGCCTGTTCGGCCACCGGACCGCCGAGGGCTCCGTGGTCCTGCGGATCACGGAGGTCGAGGCCTACGGCGGGCCGGACGGCTCCGACCTGCCGGACCCGGGGGCGCACACGTGGCGCGGGCGGACGGCGCGCAACGCCTCGATGTTCGGTCCGCCGGGCCACGTCTACGTGTACTTCACCTACGGCATGCACCACGCCGTGAACCTGGTCTGCCGCCCCGAGGGCACCGCCGGCGGGTGCCTGCTCCGCGCGGGCGAGGTCGTCGAGGGCGTGCCGCTGGCCCGCGCCCGCCGGGCCGCCGGACGCTCCGGCCCGGTGCCCGACGCCGCGCTGGCACGTGGCCCCGGCAACCTCGCCAAGGCCCTGGGCATCGACCTGACCCACGACGGCGCACCGCTCACCGCGGGGGACGCCGCGGCGCCGGGCTTCTTCCTGCGGCTGCCCGGCCCGGGGGACGCCCCCGCCGCCGGCCGCGGGCCCCGCACGGGGGTGTCCGGACCCGGCGGGACCCCCGAGTTCCCCTGGCGCTGGTGGCTGCCCGGCGAGGCCTCCGTGTCCCCGTACCGCGCCGCGGTCCCGCGCCGGCGCCGCTGATTCCGCGGGACCCGGACGGATAGCATGAGCGGTGTGACTGAATCCGTTGAGCAGATGATCGAGCGCCTGTGCGTGAAGATCCCCGACTACCCGGAGCCGGGGGTCCTCTTCCGCGACCTGACGCCCCTGTTCGCGGACGGTCCCGGCTTCCGGCGGACCGTCGACGCCCTGGCCGACGCCTTCCGCGGCCAGTTCGACCACGTGGCCGGCGTCGAGGCCCGGGGCTTCCTCATGGCGGGGGCCGTGGCCTACGCGACGGGCGTGGGCCTCATCCCGGTGCGCAAGGCCGGGAAGCTGCCCCGGGAGACCTTCCGCGAGGAGTACGTGCTGGAGTACGGCTCGGCGGTGCTGGAGATCCACACCGACGACGTCCCGCGCGGGGCCCGCGTGCTCGTGCTCGACGACATCCTCGCGACCGGCGGCACCCTCGGGGCCACGGCGCAGCTGCTGCACCGGGCCGGGCTGCACGTCGCCGGGTTCGGGCTGATCATGGAGCTCACCGACCTGCGGGGCCGCAGCCAGCTCGGCGGCCACCGGGTGCGGGCACTGTACCGGGTCTGACCAGGGGCGGAGCACCCCGGCGAAGCACTGTGACGCACCGCGCCGCCGGATCGCCGTCGGAACGCCCGCGGACCGGTAGAATCGATGGTCTGTTCGATCCGGAACGAGGTGTCCACCCATGGCAGAGACCGTCGCCACGATGGCGGCCGAGCAACTTGCTGTCGAACGCGCGTACGTCGCGATGCTCTACGACCGGCTCGACGAGCTGCGGGCCGAGAAGACCGCCGAGCTCGCGGCCGTGCGCCGCAGCGAGTCCTTCGGCAACCACCAGAACCGCGCGGAGCGTGACGCGTTCGCCTCCCACTACGAGGACCGGCTCGCCCAGCTCGAGGCCGTGGACCACCGGCTCGTCTTCGGCCGCCTGGACGGCCAGGACGGCGACCGCCGCTACGTCGGGCGCATCGGCCTGGCCACCGCGGACCACCAGCGGCTCATGGTGGACTGGCGCGCCCGCGAGGCCGCGGCCTTCTACCAGGCCACCGCGCAGAACCCCATGGGCATCAGGCGCCGCCGCCACCTCATCCTGGAGGGCCGCGACGTCGCCGCCCTCGAGGACGACGTCCTCGACCCGGACATGCTCGAGGACGAGGGGGTGCTCCACGGCGAGGGCGCTCTGCTCGCGGCGCTGAACCAGAAGCGCACCGGACGGATGTCGGACATCGTCGCGACCATCCAGGCCGAGCAGGACGAGATCATCCGCGCCCCGCTGCCCGGCGTCCGCGTGGTGCAGGGCGGGCCCGGCACCGGCAAGACCGCCGTGGCGCTGCACCGGGCGGCGTACCTGCTCTACGAGCACCGGGAGCGGCTGCGCAAGGCGGGAGTGCTGATCGTCGGCCCGTCGTCGTCGTTCATGTGGTACATCGAACGGGTGCTGCCGGCGCTCGGGGAGACCGGCGTCGTGATGTCCTCCCTCTCCGAGCTGTTCCCCGGCGTGGCGGCCGTCCCCGAGCGCGACCCCCGGACCGCCCGGCTCAAGTCCGGCCTCGACATGGCCGAGGTCGTGGCCCGCGCCGTGCGGGACCGGCAGAAGGTCCCGGCGGCGGACCAGGTCCTGCGCGTCGACTCCCACCGCGTGACGCTGACCCCGCGCACCGTCAAGCGTGCCCGGGACAAGGCCCGTGCCACGGGGAAGCCGCACAACGAGGCGCGCAACACGTTCGTGAAGATCGCCCTGCGCGAGCTCACCGAGCAGCTCGGCGAGCACCTCAACACCACCAGCGGCAACGTCATGGACCGCTCCTACCTCGCGGAGGACATCCGGCAGTCCCGGGACGTGCGGATCGCGCTCAACCTCGCGTGGATGCCGCTGTCGCCCCAGAACCTCGTCGCGCAGCTGTTCAGCAAGCGGCACTACCTCGAGTCCGCAGCCCCGCACCTGAGCGCCGCCCAGGTCGAGGCCCTGCTGCGCCCGGCCGACGCCCCCTTCACCGTGGCCGACGTGCCGCTGCTGGACGAGGCCGCCGAGCTGCTGGGCGACCTCGACGAGGCCGGGGTGCGCCGGCGGGCCGAGGCGGACCGGGAGCACCGCAAGGCCACGGACAACGCCGAGCACGCGCTGGCGAACATGCACCAGAGCCTCGAGGACGTCGGCGCGGACGGCATCGTGACCGCGGCCCAGCTCACGGACTTCAACGCGGTCACCCAGCACCGGATGACCGCCGCCGAGGCCGCGACCGCGGACCGTACGTGGGCCTACGGGCACGTCGTGGTCGACGAGGCCCAGGAGCTCTCGCCGATGCAGTGGCGCGTGCTCATGCGCCGGTGCCCCATGAAGTCGTTCACCGTGGTCGGCGACATCGCCCAGGCGGGCTCGGCCACCGCCGCCCGCAGCTGGCAGGACGCCCTCGAGCCCTTCGTGGGGGAGCGGTTCGTCCTCGACGAGCTCACGGTCAACTACCGCACCCCCGCCGAGATCGCCGAGGCCGCGGTCGACGTCGCCCGGGCCGCCGGCCTGGACATCTCCGCCCCGCGGGCCGTCCGGGAGGGCGAGCCGCCGATCGTTCAGCGGGTCGGCGCCGCGGACGTGGTCGAGGGCGTCCTCGAGCAGGTGCGCACCGAGCTCGACCTGGTCAGCGGCGGGCTCGTGGCCGTGGTCGTGCCCGAGGACCGCGTGCAGGAGGTCGGCACGGCACTCGCCGGGGCCCTGCCCGGTCTCGTGGGTGCCGGGGTCCGCCGGCTGGACCGGCAGGTCGTGGTCCTCTCCGCATGGGACGCCA
Organism: Kocuria sp. CCUG 69068; assembly: GCF_020833785.1. Classification (NCBI taxonomy): domain Bacteria; kingdom Bacillati; phylum Actinomycetota; class Actinomycetes; order Micrococcales; family Micrococcaceae; genus Kocuria; species Kocuria sp. CCUG 69068. The sequence continues at coordinate 1,988 of NZ_PDDL01000049.1, read as the reverse complement.
AGGGACTGGAGTTCGACTCGGTGGTGGTCGTCGAGCCGCAGGCGCTCGTCGAGGAGGTCGGCGGCGGGGTCGGCAACCTGTACGTGGCCATGACCCGGCCCACCCAGCGGCTGCGCGTCGTCGCCGCCCGGCCGCTGCCGGCCGGCCTCGACCGGTTCTGACCCCGGGCCGCCGGGGGCACCGGGACGCGGAGGGGAACCCCCTCCGCGTCCTGGTACCTTGGAAGCCGTGTCGAACGCAATAGACCTGGACCTCCAGCACAACGATCCGTCCTTCGCCAACGTGTGGCAGGAGCTGCAGTGGCGCGGCCTCGTGCACGTGTCGACCGACGAGGCGGCCCTCGAGCGGTCGCTCGCGGAGGAGAAGGTCACCTACTACTGCGGGTTCGACCCCACCGCGGCGTCCCTGCACCTCGGGCACCTGGTGCAGCTGCTGCTGATGCGCCGGCTCCAGCTCGCCGGTCACCACCCGATCGGGCTCGTGGGCGGGTCCACCGGTCTGATCGGGGACCCGCGGCAGAGCTCCGAGCGGGTCCTGAACTCCCGGGAGACCGTCGCGCAGTGGGTGGACCTGCTGCGCGCCCAGGTCGAGCGCTTCCTCTCCTTCGAGGGCGAGAACCGGGCCGTCATGGTCAACAACCTGGACTGGACCTCCCAGCTCTCCGCCATCGACTTCCTCCGCGACATCGGCAAGCACTTCCGTGTCGGCACGATGATCAAGAAGGACATCGTGGCCAAGCGGCTGAACTCGGAGGAGGGGATCTCCTACACCGAGTTCAGCTACCAGATCCTGCAGGGACTGGACTACCTGAACCTCTACCGCGACCACGGGTGCACCCTGCAGACCGGGGGCTCCGACCAGTGGGGGAACCTGACCTCCGGGACCGACCTGATCCGCAAGGTCGAGGGCGTGTCCGTGCACGCCGTCGGCACCCCGCTGATCACCAACTCGGACGGCACGAAGTTCGGCAAGTCCGAGGGCAACGCGGTGTGGCTGGACCCGGAGCTCACCTCGCCCTACGCCTTCTACCAGTTCTGGCTCAACACGGCCGACGCGGACGTGGTCGACCGGCTCAAGGTCTTCACCTTCAAGACCCGGGCCGAGATCGAGGAGCTGGCGCGCTCCGTCGAGGAGGAGCCCTACAAGAGGCAGGCCCAGAAGGTCCTCGCCTGGGAGGTCAACTCGCTGGTGCACGGGGAGGAGGCGACCGAGAAGGCGATCGCGGCCTCGGCCGCCGTCTTCGGACGCGGCGAGCTCACGGAGCTCGACGCCGAGACCCTGGACTCGGTCGCCCGGGAGCTGCCCGGTGCGAGCGTGTCCTCCGGAGCGCTGCAGGTCGCCGACCTCCTCGTGGCCACCGGGCTGTCCGAGTCGAAGTCCGCCGCGCGCCGGACCCTCAAGGAGGGCGGGGCGTACGTCAACAACGAGAAGGTCGTCGGCGAGGACGCCGAGCTCGGGCCCGGCCAGCTCCTGCACGGCCGGTGGGCGCTGCTGCGCCGCGGCAAGAAGCACCTCGCCGCCGTCACCGTGGAGGCCTGATCCGGGCCCGATCCGCCCACCACCCCCGTCCGGGAGCCGAGCTTGCAGGCCCCTGGGCGGGGGTGTAGTGTTCATCGAGTCGTCAGGCAGGGCCGAGAGGCCGGCGGGCGACGACACCGCAAAGAGCAGCAGGACCGAGAGGTGCTGCCTAGTTCATGCGGGAGCGACCGTTCAGGTCGGTCCGGACCCGGAACAACGCAAGTTGACACGCCGAGAACGGACTGCGTAGGATGGTCGAGCTGCCTGAGGCGGGGAACGAAGTCTCCGACGCGGAGGGCACCGAAAATTCCAACACGGTTTCCGGGTGTGGTGCCTGGTTGCTGGTCTGTTGTTTGAGAACTCAATAGTGTGCCATGTTTGTTGATACCGGATGTTTTATTCGGTTGATTGGTTGTCGCCGTCCTGCCTCCGTGGGGTGGTGGCGACATTTTCAGCCGGGGTTTGATGTT